>CAVCTI010000001.1:0-8343 GCA_963604755.1 Duodenibacillus sp.
TTTCAGTAGTGCAGTAAGTGCTGCAGATGCCATACGCTAGCCCTTTAACTTTTGAAGCTCGTCGTTATAGGCTGCAAGAGCCTCTGGATGTAACTCAAGCGCCCGAACAAGAACACCCTGTAAGAAACTGATGGCAATGCCGTAATTTGTCATCGGCATCCCTTGCTCTTTTGCTGCAGCTAGGCGCGCAAGCATATGGCGCCGCGTGACGACACAGCCTCCACACTGGATGATAATTTTGTAGCCACGAAGGTCTTCGGGGAAGTCCTTTCCCACGACAACATCGGTATCAAGGGCACCGCCGACTTTTTCCGATAGCCAGCGAGGAATCTTTTTTCTTCCAATGTCATCGGGTTGCGGGTGGTGTGAGCACGTCTCGCAAATCATGACTTTATCGCCAGGGGTCAAGAAATTAAGCGTTGCCGCTCCTCGCGCAAGATCGATCAAATTGGATTTCATCACAGACATTTCAATGGAAAATGTCGTAACAGGAATCGAAGGAGGAACCACGGCGACGACCTTTTTTACTACTTGGCTATCCGTGATGACAAAAGCTGGGGGCTCTTTTTCATTGGAAAGGGCTTCAGCGAGACGGTCTTCGCGCACAACGAGGCACTTGGCGTCTGCATCAAGAATTGAGCGAATCGCTTGCACTTGAGGAAGAATAAGACGACCCTTGGGAGCCCCCGTATCAATCGGTGTGACAAGGATAATGGTGTCGCCAGGCTTTACTAACCCAGAAAGGAAATCAGGCGTCGCGTCAGACTTCTCAGAAAGAAGTTTCACCATCTCGCTTCGAAGTTCTTCAATCCCCAAATTATCTTTTGCAGACACTTCGTTATAGGAAAGCGCCTCACTTAAAAGGGCTTCTTTTTGTGTGTTACTGAGAGCCTCTTCATCGGCTTTGTTAAAAACGAGAAGAGAGGGAATCGCTTTTTCTTTGGCTAAACGAAGGAGATCTTTTTCCTCAGCGCCAAAACTACTAGGAGTTGTCACAATCAGTGCCAAATCAACCCAAGAAAAAATCGATTTCGCACGCACTACACGCTTTAGACCCAATTCCCCCACATCATCGATTCCTGGGGTGTCGATAAAGACCACAGGACCGAGAGGAGCAAACTCACAAGCTTTTTCTACAGCATCTGTTGTGGTGCCTGCGACGTCACTGACAATCGAAATCGATTGGTGTGTGAGCGCATTCATCAAAGAGGATTTTCCTGCATTCCTTTTCCCAAATAGACCAATGTGCAAGCGTAGGCCCTTCGGGGTTTCCGTGCGGGAAAGAATTTTTATCGTGGAGTTAGCCATCGTTCTCGCCCTCCAAAAAAGATACATCCAGTTTGATGCAATCTTACATGTCGGCTTCTCTTAGCGGCTTACGTAATTCGGCGCGAACGTTATCCATCCCAGAATAAAACGCTTTCATCATCACAAGCCCCAGGAATTTCCCTGTTTCTGTGACAATTAAGCGGTCTTTATCTTGAGGATCGTCTTTAATGGCGCCAACGCAACGCAGCGCAAGCATTTCTTTTAGTAGTGCCGTATCAAGATTAACAGAATAAACATCTCTAAAGTACTTACGCGATAGGCGCCCTGAGAAAATGCCAAGCATCAAGCGGTATTGCAGTACCGCATGTTTATCAAAGAGTCTTTGGCGTTCGATACCCGTTTTTCCTGCAGCAATGCGCTCGCCATAGCGGCGCAGGCTAAAGGTATTGACGTAAAGATTGTTATTTAAGAAACTAAAGGCACCAGACCCAACACCAAGGTACTCATCGTTATCGACAACGTATTCGTCGATTCCTTCGTCGTGGGTGCGTCCGAATGTCCAACTCGTTAACTGGCGATAGCGACTCCCGAGCGTATTCATGATGACGCGATACTGGTCAGCGAGTTCGTCGCCCTTAGCAGCAATCGTTCCTTTGACACTCTTTTTGGTTTGGCTTGTAACCATCAAAGGATAGGTCGTGATTTGCCGCGGATTAAGCTTCATTAAAAGCTCCATGTCGCGTTCGAGCATTTCTAGACTCTGGCCTCGAAAGCCAAAAATCATGTCAATATTGGTTGTCGGAAAGAGTTCAAGAGCTTGAGCCAAGCGATCGTAAATCAAAGCGCCAGAGCCGAATTTGTCATAGCGTTCTGTTAGCTTAAGAATCGAATCATCAAAGCTTTGTACGCCGATACTCATGCGGTCAACAAGACCTTTTAAGCGCCGAAATGAGGGCTCGGCAATTTGTAAAGGATCCGTTTCGCAAGAGACTTCTTTAATGGAAGGAAAGAGCTTTCTTGCGTGCTCCAAGGTTTCAATGAGCTCCTCTTCGATAATCGTTGTTGTGCCACCGCCGACGTAAAGACCTGTGAAGTCGTAGCCTAAGGCCTTCACATAATCCATCTCTTTGCGTAAGTTAATAAAGTAGGCGCGAGCCGTGTGTTCCTTAAAAAGAAAGCGATGGAAGGTGCAATACGAACAAAGAGTTTTGCAAAAGGGCACATGCATGTAGAGCATGTACTTGTGCCCATCGATAGGAGCTGGAGGCGTATCGAGAATTACCGGGTCGCATGTTAAGTAACGCCCGATATAAAAATCCATTACACGGTCTGTGAGGTGGATTGCCCAATTAGGAAGTAGTTTTCCGATGTCCTTTTTCGCTCCAGCTTCGCCCATATCGTCCCTATTTATGAATAGCGTACATTGCCTCGATTTCGTCGTGGAACTTCTTTGTAAGAGGCCCGCGCTTAATCTTTAATGTTGGCGTTAATAAGCCATTTTCAATTGTCCAGGGTTCAAACGAAACAACCACATTGCGCGGTAAAGCGTAATGTGGGAACCCTGCTGCGGCAATTTTGGCACGTCGCATAATAGCCGCTCGGACGGCAGGTTGCTTGTAAGCTTCGGAATCTGTTGGGTCAATATTGTACTTTTTCGCAAATTTGGCCCATTCCTTTTCATCGACTACCGTCAGGAACGTGATATAGGGACGATCTTCACCAATGACGCATGTTTGCGTAAATAAGGGGTCGGCCTCTAAGGCGTTTTCGAGATCAACAGGCGGAACTTTTTCGCCTGTGCTTGTGACGATAATTTCCTTAATACGTCCGCGAATACGCAGTTGCCCGTATTGATCGACTTCGCCAACGTCGCCTGTGCAAAGCCAGCCATCGCGAAGAATCTGTTTGGTTTCTTCAGGGCGATGCCAGTAACCGAGCATCACGCTTGGAGACTGGATTTGAATTTCCTTTGTCTCAGGGTCTAAACGAAGTTTTACTTCAGGAATTGGGTTGCCCACCGTGCGCGGGTCGTTAAGTCTTTTGGTGTTAACAGAAATCACAGGAGAGCACTCTGTCATGCCGTAACCCTGAACAATGTGCATTCCTAAGCCGCAAAAGAGTTTGGCAACAGGAGCGCTCAAGGCTGCGCCGCCAGCGATGGCAAGGTCAAGTCGGCCGCCAAAGGCGCCAAGAATCTTGGGAGCGACGAGTTTTCTTAACGCTGGGGCAATGATTCTGTCAAAGGGAGAGAGCCACGAGAAAGGCACGGGCATCTTGTTGTCGCGGCAGTGGTTTCTCCAGCCCGAATCAACGCACAAATTAAAGACAAGACGCGTTGTAAACGGAGCTTTACGGATGGTATCCATAATCTTTGAGTAGATTCGCTCGTAAATGCGCGGCACAGAAATGAGCATGTGTGGCCGCACAATCTTAAAGTCATCTCCTAGTAAGGCAATCGAGCGCGTAAATGTGACGGTAAGACCAAGGCCGAGCGGCAGGTAGTAACCCGTTGTACGTTCAAATGTGTGCGAAAGCGGCAAGAAAGAGAGCAGGTGAAACTCGGGGCGAAGCACATCGGTAATGGTTTCAGATGCCTCCACAATGTTGGAGACAATATTGGCGTGTGTGAGCATGACGCCTTTGGGATTGCCTGTTGTTCCTGATGTGTAAACAATGGCAGCGAGGTCTTCGGGCTTGGGGCCAACGGGCAAATCGGTATCGGCAATGCTTTCTGAGTTTTTAAGCCAATCCTTTAACCCAAGAACAGGGATGGCTCCTTGGTTTTCTGGAGTTTCCTCATCTGTGATGACAATAAGTTTTAAATCAGTTAATTCAATTCCTGTGCGTTCGATTGCTTCCCAGCGCTCGAGCTTATTGGTGACAAAACAGGCTGCTCCACTATCTTTTAAGAGGTAAGCAGACGATTTCGGCGTATCAATCGCATGCATCGGAACGGGGATAAATGCATTAGCGAGAGTGGCCTGATCGATTAAAACGGCATTGACGGAATTTCCAAGCAAGATGCCGATGCGCGACCCACGCTCAAGCTTTGTTGCAACGAGGGCTTTACGCCAAAGTTGAATGTTTTCGTCGAGCCACTTATACGAGTAGTCAACCCAGCGATTTGTGGCACGGTCAAATTGCTGAAACGCGGTTTTTTCGGGAAGTTGCTTTGCACGGAAGGGAACAAAGTCCGATAGAACGTGGCAGTTTTCACGCAATTCAGTAAGCAATTTGGCGGCAGAAGTGGAATTTTCCATAGCAATCTATAAAAGAGGAAAAAAGGATTGGCTCTTTAAGGAAAGCCAAAGCGAAAGATAGATTAAATTTGAATGTGCAGTCTACAGCGAAACGACAGATTTGGAATCAGAAAAACGGATGAAGGGGTGAGCCCTTAAGGGAGCGCCACCGGGACGTTTGCCTGCAGGGAAATTTTCCCTAGGATTTCTGTAAGAGTCTTCCTATCGGGCTTACCGAACATGTATTGCGCTGTGTTGGCTGCCACGTGTTTGACGTAGCCTCGGGTTTCTGTAAAGGGGATGGTTTCTGCAAAAATGGCGCCTTCGACAGTCTTCGTTAGGCGAGACCGCCATAGAACGGCACGGCTTGGTCCAGCGTTATATCCTGCGCAACTTAACGGAATCGAGCCCTCGAAATTGTCGCTCACAAGCTTTAGATACTGTGCTCCGATGACAAGATTGGTATCAAGTTTCGTTAATGCATCGTCCTGATAGTTTTTTAGGGCTAATTTTTTAGCAACCCATCGTGCCGTTCGTGGCATCACTTGCATAAGCCCTAAAGCACCAACAGAGCTTTTTGCTGTGGAAATAAAGCGTGATTCTTGGCGGATTAAGCCAAAGAGCCAATCTTCAGAAAGACCGGCGACGCGAGCGGCTTGTACGACCGCCTTTTCATGCGCTTTAGGATAAGCTTGGCTTCGAACAAGAACACCTGTTGTCGTGGAGGTGTTGATTGCACGATGCGCTAAACCGATTTCTAAAGCATATTGCGCGAGTTCAAGTCTTTCGCGTTTGGTCATTGTGCGCATGGCCCAAGCCCATTCACGATTTCCCTCGTAAAACAAATCGAGATCATAAAAGCGCAACGCTTTCTGAATATGGGGGTTTTCAACAAAACTCGCCTTTTTCGCTTCTGTTAAAGGCGGCTCAAGCGTCATCATCCCTTTTTCATAAGGCTGATGCAGTGCGTCACGCGCCAGCAGTCCATAAAAGGAAGAATCGTGAGAGATTTTTTTGAAAAGCTCTTTAGCTTGTGTTCTCTTTTTTGTGGCCCAAAGAGCACGCGCTTTCCAATAGGCCCACGTTGAGTCTTTGGCAATGGAAGTTGGAAGATGTTGAATCGTCGTAAGGACACGAGGCCAATTCATTTCCCGTAGATAAGCGCGAACATGCCAAGTTAAAACGGCTTCGCGATTGACAAGCGTTTGAGAGTTCGCAAGGGCGTTTCCGGCATTTTGGTAATAGCGCGGGGCTTTTTTGTCGTGATTGAGCGCTGCCTGATAGGCAATATGACCCCAAAGGAGTGTGCGGGTAGGCGCATCGAGGCGCTTTGTGGCAGCGTTTGCCATTTTGGACGCTGCTTCAGTATCTGAGCGTGCGAGAGCGAGGGCTGCCACAACCAATTGGCGAGACGGTATGCGAGAAAGGCGCTTTTTATTTTTGGTGTACCAGTTTTTGGGACTGACTAAAACAGACTTCAGTGTCGCAGCGCGAACGGGAAGCGTCTTAGCCGCGGGAGAATCCAAGAACTCTCTGGCTAAACGGATTTTGTTTTTCTGTAAAAGGATGAGTAGGTAGTCCCAAGACCATTTGGGAGAGGCTTTGAGAGTTGCAGAAACAAGCTTCTGGCAAGCCTTTTCTTGAATAATCGGAGTCGCGACGAGCTCTTTTTTCGCTTCAGTGAGGGTTTTCTTTGTGTGCTTTCCTTGTAGCGAGACGGCTAATCGTAGACAACGAAGATCGGCTTCTGACTTTTGCCACGAAAGTTTCGTCCAACGTGCTTCAAAATTTTTCTTGTCATCGTGAAACGCATAATAGCGAGCGAGTTCCCCTTGGGCGCGTTCGCCTAAATACTCATCCGTGTGGCGAGAAGAAAAGGCGCTTAGCTGCGACAAAACGGAAGTATCAGTTGGGTTGTTTTTTAACTGCAGCAAAAGATTCCAAAGCTCCACATAGCCATAAAGGGGATGCCCTTTTGTTTGAAGAGAGAGTTCTTGGAGAGCCTCGGGATGATTTCTACGAAAAGCCGTTCTGGCAGACAAAAAAGCACTGTCGGAAATCAAGGCCTGGCGCGTTTCGCTTCCTAGTAGACGAGACGGGACTGGCTCTTCAATAGCGTCTTCGGCTTCAAAAGAAACGACAGTTGTCTCTTCATTTACAGTTTCGGGTGCTTCTTTTTCTGCGGTTTCTTCTTGCGCTAAAGCCTCAAGGCGAGCGGGTGTTTCTTCGAGTGCTCGAGAGGCAAAGGCGCCGTTAATGAGACAAAAAGCCCCTGCGCTGACCATGGCCAAGCGAACAAAAATGCAAAACGTGGGAGAATGCGAAGTCACGCAGAAATCCCTAACAGTTATAAAACACGGTTAGTTATGATAACAGCGCCCACAAAAAATGAATTACGAAAGCTCTTTCTGATGCGAAGAGAAAGGCTTATGCGCGATCATCCTGAGTATCAGGCGGCAATCAACACGGCTCTTGCCAATTGGCTTAATACGCAAGAGGCGAGCATCGCCGGAGCCTATTGGCCCTTTCGCGCTGAGCCCGATATTTCGGGCGCTATTCGAAAGTGGCTTAGTGGCAATGCGCTTCGTAAAGCGGCTCTTCCTGTGATTGACGATAAAGCGGCAGCCCTGATGCATTATGCACAGTGGGGTCCAAATTGCCCTATGCGTATTGGGGCCTATGGCATAGCGAACCCAAAAGAGGACGCGCAAATAACGCCAGAGATTATTCTTTTACCTTGTCTTGCTTTTAATAGTAAGGGTGTGCGATTGGGATCGGGCGCTGGGTTTTACGATCGCTACTTGGCGAAAAGAAAAGAAGAGAAAACACCGGTGATTTCTGTTGCGATTGCTTTTGAAAAGTTACGCTGTGACGATTTGGTGGCAGAAGCGCACGACAAACTATTTGATTGGATTCTCACAGAATCGGGCATTCGCCCAATTGGCGCTTAAGGTTTTATTGCAATGGATGAGAAACAAAAGAAGTCGATATTTTTAATCGGCATGATGGCAAGCGGCAAAAGTACCGTAGGAAAAGAGCTTGCTAAAGCCCTTGGCTGGGAGTTCTTCGATATGGATGATGTGATAGTTGCCGAGCAGGGAAAAAGCATTTCGGAAATTTTCAAAACCGAAGGCGAGGCGGCATTTCGCTTTTACGAAACGCAAGCGACTGCAAAATTTACTCAGAAAGAAGGCGTTGTTCTCGCGATGGGTGGCGGAACGCCAATGTTTGAAGTTAACCACAAGTTACTCGCTCGGGGATTTGTTGTTCAATTGGTTGTTCGAGTTTCCGACGTGATTGAAAGAACAAAAAACGATACAACGCGTCCCTTACTTCAGTCAGAAAATCCCGTTCAACGCGTTCGGGAACTTCTTATCGAAAGAGCTCCTACCTACGACGCGGTAAGCGACATGAAGGTCAGCGTTTCACGAAAGACACCGCAGGAGATTACACAAGAAGTTTTATCTCAAGAGCGTGTTAAAGAAATCGTCGCGCACGTTAAAGCATTAAGAGGAAAACAATGATTCAATATGAAGTTCAATTGAAAGATCGCTCATATCCCATTTTGATTGGAGAAGGCGTGCTCGAAAGCGCGGGAAAAGAGATTGCTCCTCTTAAACCAACACGCCTCTTAATTGTCACCAACGAGACGATTGCGCCTCTTTATGAAAAGAGAGTCCTTGAAAGCCTAAAAAAGCACCTGCCAGATGTTCCTGTCGCTACCTGCGTATTGCCTGATGGCGAAGAATTTAAAAATATGGCCGGGATTGAAAAAATCCTTGATGCCGCGCATAAGCTTGGAGCCGATCGCGCGAGTGTTTTCGTTGCCTTAGGG
>CAVCTI010000002.1:0-6717 GCA_963604755.1 Duodenibacillus sp.
CGAGGAGCAGATTGCTTTGGCGCAGGTGCTGAAGACATTATTTTGAAAGTTCCCGTCGGAACACTTGTCATTGATGAGACGACAGGAGAAACCGTTGCTGATTTAATCAAGCACGGCGAAAAAGCCCTTGTTGCTCAGGGCGGTAAAGGGGGGCTCGGGAACTTACACTTTAAGTCAAGCACAAATCGCGCTCCGCGTCAGGCAACAAAAGGGGAGCCCGGTCAATACCGTGCTCTTCATCTCGAGTTGAAGGTTTTAGCCGATGTAGGACTCTTGGGAATGCCCAACGCGGGTAAATCCACATTGATTAGCGCGGTTTCTAACGCTCGCCCGAAAGTCGCTGACTATCCCTTTACAACGCTAGTTCCCCATTTAGGTGTGGTGCGAGTCGGAAGTGAACAAAGTTTTGTTTTAGCTGATATCCCAGGTCTTGTTGAAGGGGCCGCAGAAGGAGCTGGTCTCGGGCACCTTTTCTTACGACACTTGTCGCGCACGAGTTTGCTACTACACGTCATTGATTGCGCGCCACTTGATCCCGATGTTGATCCTGTCGCGCAAGCGAGAGCCCTTGTGCACGAGCTTGAAAAATACAATCCTGAGTTAGCACAGAAGCCACGCTGGATTGTTTTAAATAAAGCAGATCTCTTGCAAGAGGATAAAGAAGAGAAAATCGCTCACTTTAAAAAAGAGCTTGCTAGCGACAGTCGTCCCTTCTTTGTCATGAGCGCTGCGACACGTGTTGGCACGCAAGAACTCATTAACGCGATTGCAACAGAACTCGATACGGCAAAAAAGAAAGCGAAGGAAGAAGAGCTTCGAGCCGAAGAGGATGTCCGCTTTGCTGAGCAAGTGACTGAGGAGTAAGCGATATGACAGAGTCCGTTTTAAAAGATGCACGCCGTGTTGTGATTAAAGTCGGGAGCGCTCTTGTCACCAATGATGGCCGGGGGCTTGACCGCACAGCGATTGCCAATTGGGCTCGTCAAATAGCCTCCTTACAAAAGGATGGGAAAGAAGTTATTTTCGTAAGTTCTGGCGCCATTGCCGAAGGCGTCTTGCGCTTGGGTTGGGAAAAGCGGCCGAGCGCCGTTTCGCAATTGCAGGCAGCCGCTGCCGTGGGGCAGATGGGCCTTGCGCAAGCCTACGAAGAAAGCTTTTCTTCTTACGGCATTAAAACGGCGCAGATTCTTTTAACGCATGCCGATTTAGCCGATCGTGAAAGATACCTCAATGCGCGAGCCACATTAACTGAGTTAACGGCGCTCGGTGTGGTTCCTGTGATTAACGAAAACGATACGGTCATCACCGACGAAATCAAAGTGGGTGATAACGACACGTTGGGCGCCTTGGTCACAAATCTCGTTTTAGCGGACGTTTTAGTGATTCTCACAGACCAAAAGGGGCTCTATACAGCTGATCCTAGAAAAGACCCGTCGGCAACGTTTGTCGCCACGGCGCGCGCTGGTGACCCAGCACTTGAAAAGATGGCAGGGGGTGCGGCAAGCGCTCTATCCAAGGGCGGCATGATTACGAAGATTCTTGCGGCCAAGCGCGCCGCACATTCGGGCGCTGCAACAATCATCGTCTCGGGTCGCGAGAAAGACGTTTTAATCCGTATGGCTGCAGGTGTTTCTCTTGGCACAGAGCTCTTAAGTGAAAATGTACCGATGCATGCCAGAGAAAAATGGATTGCCGATCACTTGCGTAGCGACGGGGCAGTTGTCGTTGACGCGGGAGCAGAAAAAGCACTCTGCGAGCGCCACACAAGCCTACTACCAGTTGGCGTGAAATCGGTGCTTGGAGAATTCTTACGAGGCGATGTGATTTCGTGCATCAATGCCGAAGGAAAAGAAATCGCTCGCGGCATTGCCAATTACTCCTCGGGAGAGGTGCGGCAAATCGTTGGTGTGCGTTCCGAAGACATCGGGGAAATCTTAGGCGTTGTGGCGCACCCCGAAGTCATTCATAAAGACAACCTCACGCTTGTAGGGTAAAGAAATGGCAAATCAATTAAAAAACCTCATTTTTAAAAATGATGCGCTCTATGATGGATATGTTTCCAATAGCAGAATGATTTGCCACATCAAAAAGGGCATTTTCTACAAGGGGTCAGTGACGACTTCGCGCAATGCTGTTGCTCTCGTGAAAGACGGAAAAATTTACGATGGGGACGTGGCAAGCTCTCGGTACCTAAAGGGCTTTCAGAAAGACGACGTCGTTTATGCGGGAAGCTCGCCTTTGAGTCGAAACATTGTTCTCATGGAAAAGGACGGCACGCTTTATCTAGGTAGTGTCAAACGGTCTTCAGCTCAAATCGATTCGATTAAGGGAACAGAAGACATAGATTTAGCGACATACGCCGCTTTGATTCATTATTTTATTTCCCCAATTTTGAATCTCTAGCCTCGGATGCAAAAAGACGCTACATTAAGCGAGGATAGACGCTATCGATATCGTCTTACGCGCGAGTGGGATCAAGAAAAACCGAAGGTCCTTTTTATTGGACTCAATCCCTCGACAGCCGATGAAATCGAGGACGACGCCACGATTCGGCGCTGTATCGGGTTTGCGAAACGCTGAGGCTTTGGTGCAATTCTCGTGGGAAATCTCTTTGGAATTCGCTCGAAAAGTCCCACAACGATTTATGGCGCCAAAGACCCCGTCGGCCCACAAAATGACGAGGCTCTTTTAAACATGGCTCAAGAGACCTCTTTAATTGTTGCCGCGTGGGGCAATAATGGGGGATATCGCAATCGGTCAGCTGAGATTAGGAAACTTTTCCCGCAAATGATGTGCCTTGGAATCAATAAAACGGGCGAACCGAAGCACCCGTTATATGTTCCTTCCAATCAAATTCTTGTGGACTTAAGTTAAGAGCCACCGGCGTAGCCATTTTGTCGCCACGCTTCAAAGACGGTGATTGCCACAGCGTTACTTAAATTCAGCGAGCGATTCTCTGGGAGCATCGGAAGACGGATGCGTTGATTGGGCGGGAAGGAATTGCGAATCTCATCAGGCAATCCGTGGCCTTCACTACCAAAAATCAACCAATCGCCAGGCAAAAACTTCATCGTCGAAAAGATGCTCGAGCCCTTCGTTGTCATCGCAAACATGCGCTCGCGGTTTGGCTGGGCCTCCTCTAAAAAGGCTTCCCAACTTTTATGCACGGTCATCGTCATCATCTCGTGGTAGTCAAGCCCAGCACGAATAAGGTGCTTATCGTCAACAGAAAACCCTAAAGGTTCCACAAGGTGAAGTTTGCAACCCGTGTTAGCGCACAGGCGAATGATATTTCCCGTATTTGGCGGGATCTCTGGATAAACAAGTACAACGTTAAACATCGATCGTTTCTGAATTGGATTTTCCTGATGAATTCGAGAGCATACTCTCTCTCATCTTTGCTAGCGCTTTCTTTTCGATTTGGCGGATGCGTTCGGAGGAAACCCCGAGTTCTTTCGCAAGTTCTTGAAGCGTCATCGGAGTGGTGTTTCCATCGGCGTCTTCGGCAAGCCAGCGCGCCTCAATAACGCGCCGCGAGCGAGCATCTAAGCTTGCTAGAGCTTCTTTTAACTTCGATTTGGTGTGGTTTTCAGTGTCTTTTTGCTCGACTTCTTCAAGTGGTGTGGGCTCATTGCTAGCTAGGTAGTCCTCAGGCGCGAAATCCGCGTCTTCGTTTTCGTTGGATGTCCCTTCCATCGAGAGGTCGGCTCCTCCCATGCGTTGTTCCATCTCGAAAACTTCTTCAGGCTTTACATCAAGCGTTTGGGCGATTTCTTTCGCCTCTGGCGTCGTAAGCGACTTGTCTGTCGACTTCATCTGCCGCAAATTAAAGAAAAGCTTTCTTTGGTTTTTCGTTGTCGCAACTTTCACTAGCCTCCAATTGCGCACAACGTAATCTTGAATTTCCGCACGAATCCAATGAACGGCAAAACTCATCAAACGCACTCCCTTATCTGGGTCGTAGTGCTTGACAGCTTTCATAAGGCCAATATTGCCTTCTTGAATAAGATCGGCATGTGGTAGCCCATAACCCAAATAGCCACGCGCTACAGAAACCACAAGACGCAAGTGGCTCAAAACGAGTTTTTGTGCCGCGGTTAAATCGTTTTCATCACGAAGTTTTACCGCTAAGGAGCGTTCTTCTTCGGCAGAGAGAACGGGAGCAGCGTTCGCCGCGCGAATATAGGCATCAATGTCGCCAAGACTTGGCGGTAAAAGCGCCGGAACATTGGCGCGATAGGGCACAAGAGCAGCGCTAGAGCGAGCCTTGACGGGATCGCTTTTCAATGGCTTTTCTTTAGAAATCGCTTCAGAACTCATAGCAGGGTGCACTCTATCACGGACGATTGATTCGTAATTGAAATAAATCGTATCAGATTGTGCGCTCTCTTCTTAAGGCCTCTCGCGTTGCTAGGTCGCCTACGATGGCTCCTAGGCAAGCAGCTAAAAACACAAACAAAGTGCAAGTGGTAACGCTAGGCATTGTCAGTTGCAAGGTAATCGAATAAAGAGAAGCAAAATTGGCAATCGGTTCAGCTAAAAGCCCAATTCCAAGGCGTGTGACGGCAAGGCTTACCAATGCCGAACATCCTAAGGTAATAAAGCCTCGCCAAATGTAGGGGCGCTTAATAAAACTCGGGTAGGCGCCAAAAAGGTGAAGCGCTTGAATCTCAGCCCGACGGGCGGCGGTGGTTAACCGTACCGAGGCAGCAATGACCAAAAGCACCAAAATGCAGACAATCGTTCCTAAGATGCCCGCAAAAATCGTCAGAGCTTTGACAAGAGCTCCCATGTGTAGTGCCCACTTATCGTCATAGGCAACGGAGTCAACTTCAGAAAGCTTTTCAATTGCTGTAGCTAGAGCCCTAATTTGTGCGCTTGTGGCTGTTTTCTTACAGGTTGCAATCACAAGGTCTGGCAAAGGGTTGGATTTCGTTTGCTTGGATTGAATCCCGAGGCTAGCGTTAACTGAGGCTAACGCTTCCTTTTTCGAGATGACCCGAACGCTATCGACCGCAGGAGACGAGGCAATCTTTTGAGAAAGCGCTTGGATGGTTTTGTCTCCAGCACTACGCTGCGCAAAAACTGTGATTTCGGTGACAAGTGCCATGGTCGATAAGGGTTGTGAGAGTGACCACGCAAGGGTGCCTAAAAATAGGGGGATGCTTAGTGTAAAGCCAGCAAGAGCTAAGGCCAAAGAAAACTGTCCGAATGCACCAAAGATACCGCGCATCGTGCGAGAAAACGCCCAGCGCCATGCAGGAAGTACACTCATCGTGAAAGTCCTCCTTGAGCAAGCCGTATGGCTCGACACGCCACCGAGCTTGGCGCGAGTTCAAGGTGAGAAGCAAGGATAATTGCGACCCCATACAAAGAGAAGTTCCCTAGTAGATCCATGAGGTTTTGTGCGTTATCAACATCAAGGTTTGCCGCGGGCTCGTCGGCCAAAATTAAAACAGGGTGATTCACAACGGCTCTTGCTAAACAGGTCAACTGTTTTTCCCCTGCGGAAAGCTTATTTGGTAGAAAGTTCGCAAGCTTAGTAATTCTGCATTTATCTAAAGCGGCTTCTGCGCGATGCCGTGCCTCTTTATAGGACTCTCCTGCGGCAATCGTCGGGAGCATCACGTTTTCAAGAATCGTGCAATCTTCAAGTAAGAGGCCTCCTTGAACCATGATACCCATTGTGCGGCGCATCCAAAGAAGCTGCTTTTCACTAAAGTCGTTAATGACCTCTCCTGCGATACGAACCTCGCCTGAGCTCGGACGAACGAGTCCCGCGATTAAACGAAGCGCAAGAGATTTGCCCGATCCAGTTGGGCCGTGCAAAGAAACAAATTCGCCTCGCGTCACGTTGAAATTCAGTGGCGGAATCGGATGCACGTCTGGGAATTCACAAACGGCATTGACTAGTTCAACAAGAGGCGCATTAATCACGCGTGAGAATCCTCGTCAATTCCTAAGAGAGCATTGGCAAAGTCCTTGGCGCAAAAGACCTGCAAATCGTCAATCTGTTCACCAACACCCACGAAATAAATTGGTAGGGGCTTTTCTTTTCTTTCTTCACATAAGGCAAGTAAAACGCCGCCCTTAGCGCTACCGTCAAGTTTTGTGACGATGAGCCCGGTAAGCCCCACGGCTTCATCAAAGGCTTTGACTTGCGCTAGGGCATTTTGTCCTGTTGTCCCATCGACAACGAGAATGACTTCGTGTGGGGCTCCTGCCATCGCCTTATCTGCGGCGCGGCGAATGCGAGAGAGTTCGGCCATTAGGTGCGTTTGTGTAGGTAGCCGCCCTGCGGTATCGGCAATTGCCACATCAAGGCCGCGAGACGTTGCGGCATGAATCGCGTCAAATGTTACAGCCGCTGGGTCGCCTCCAGTTTGTGCGATGACGTCAATCTTATTTCTGTCGCCCCAGACGTCAAGTTGTTCGCGAGCGGCGGCTCGGAAGGTGTCTCCTGCGGCAAGCAAGACGGTTTTCTCTTGATTGGCTAACCAGCGTGCAAGTTTTCCAATCGACGTTGTTTTTCCTGCGCCGTTTACTCCAATCATCATCCAAACAAGGGGTTTGGCTTTTGTCACGTCAAGCGGAACTTCTGCGCCTTTTAGTCGATTCACAATCTCATCACGAAGCGCTAAGCGCACTTCGTCTCTTGTGCGAAGGCCCTTTAGTCGGACGCAATCGCGTAAACACTTTAATATGTCTGTTGTGGCA
>CAVCTI010000002.1:6727-10843 GCA_963604755.1 Duodenibacillus sp.
GCGATAAGCGACTCCTCGAGTTCATCGAAGAACTCTTCGTCGATGACGGCACCAGAAAAAAGGCCAGCTAGATGAATTCGGGAGCGTTCTAGCCCCTGTTTTAAACGCGAAAATAGACCCATTGACAAGAAAAATCGATGAAAAATTTAGCCCAAAATCGGCAGAAAAAACCCAACGCAAGTTTAGCAACCCGAAAGCCTTGCGAGGGAGTTGTTCGGATTGTAAGTGGGCTTTTCCGTAAGACTCCCATTAAGGTCATGAATCTTGAGGGATTGCGCCCCACGCCCAATCGCGTGCGTGAGACGTTTTTTGATTGGATCTTCCATTTCTTAGGCGGATGCGAAGAAAAGGCCGTGTGCGACATGTTTTCGGGTAGCGGCGCTCTAGCAATCGAGGCCGCAAGTCGCGGAGCGACACGAGTCCTAGCAATCGAAAAGAATCGAAAAGCAGCCCTTGCGATTAAAAACGTTGTTTTGCATTTAAACGCCACAGATTCTGTTGAAGTGCTTTGCGAAGATGCTTTTGTTGCTCTCACAAGTCGCGACGAAAAGTTTGACATTGTCTTTATTGATCCTCCGTTTGCAAGCCACTTGCAGCTTAAGGCGCTTGAAGTGGTCAGAGTGCACCTAAAAGAGGAAGGTCTCGTTTTTTTAGAAAGTGACTCTGAGATCACGGTAGACGCGTTTGAAGCGTCTCGATTTGCGCTTTTGCGTCAGTCCAAAGCAGGAAACGAGTGGTTTTTTGTCCTTAAACCGCTTTTTCCGTAAAATGGGCGTTTCTGATTGATTTGAGGACGGCATGACTAGTGCGGTTTTCCCAGGAACGTTCGATCCGATGACTTTGGGTCATATGGATTTATTGCGTCGGGCAACTGGACTTTTCGATAGCGTGATTGTGGCAGTAGCTGAAAGCAAAGAAAAGCATACGCTACTCACTTATCTTGAGCGCATCGAGTTAACGCGAGAACTCACCTCAGGTATGCAAGGGGTTCGCGTGGAAGGTTTTTCGGGACTGCTAAGAGATTTCGTCTTAAATCACGGGGCGCGCGTTGTCATCCGCGGCGTGCGATCGATTGAGGATTTTTCGGATGAATGCCAGATGGCGGGTATGAACCGCGTTCTGATGCCAGAGGTTGAGACCCTTTTTATGATGTCCGACCCGAAGTATCAGTTCATCAAGAGCTCTTTAGTGCGGGAGATTGTCAAAATGGGAGGCAGTGTGTCGGCCTTTATAGCGCCGGCCGCGAGCAAAGCACTTGCGGCCAAGATTCGCCATGCGAATCCAATGGTGTAACCCGGTTATGGGTTACCCGTACCCCATTTTGAATCATCCTTTTTCCTTTATAAGAGAATAAAAATGCAACCCTATGATGCGCAATGGCTCTCCATTGTTCCTCCGATTGTCGCTATCGGTTTGGCCCTGATTACAAAGGAAGTTTTTTCCAGTTTGTTTATCGGTATTTTGACAGGCACCTTGATTTACGCGTGCGGCACTGGTGCCAATATTGTGATGGGAACGCTCGAAACCGCTTTTAAGCTAATGGGCACAAAGCTCGATTTTGACATCATCATCTTCTGCTCGCTTTTGGGCGCTTTGGTTTATATCCTTAACTTATCAGGTGGCACCGTTGCCTACGGGCGAATGGCCTCTCACGCTATTAGGTCTCGCCGTTCCTCTCTTTTATCCACAAGTGGTCTTGGGCTCGTCATCTTTATCGATGACTACTTTAGCTGCTTAACAGTGGGTACCGTGATGCGGCCGATGACCGATCTTTATAAGGTCAGTCGCGAAAAGCTCGCTTACATCATTGACGCAACAGCTGCCCCCTTGTGCATCATCGCACCGGTTTCTTCGTGGGCTGCCGCTGTTGGCTCTTCTCTTAAGAGCACAGGTGCCTTTGATAATGAACTCACAGCGTTCGTTGCCACAATTCCGTGGAACTTTTACGCCTTACTTTCTCTTTTGATGGTCTGGTTCCTTTGTTTTGGCAATCGCGACTTTGGACCGATGCGTCAAGCAGAAATTCGAGCGATGCGCGGCATCGTTAGTGGCGCAGATACACAGGAAAACAAGGTCAAGGGCAATCCCCGCGGCACTCCTTGGGACATGATTATTCCGCTGATCGCTTTGATGGGCTTTGCCGTGATGGGACTGATGTATTCGGGTGGTTATTGGGGAACGGATGCCGCATACCGTGGTTCTTTCCAAGCTGCGCTCGGCAACAGTTCTGCGTCTCCGTCGCTTGTTTGGGCAAGTTTCGGAGCATTGCTTGTCGCTTTTGTCCTATATGTACCGCGTAAGCTTGTGACATTTTCCGAATTCATGAATGGTATCGTTGAAGGCATCCGTTTGATGCTTCCTGCCAACCTCATCCTGATTCTTGCGTGGACGCTTTCTGGCGTTTGCCGCGATTTGCTTTGCACGCCGCAATTTGTGCAGGCAATCGTTGTTCACTCGGGTATGAGCGCGATGCTTTTGCCGTTCTTTATCTTTGTGATTGCAGCGTTCTTGTCCTTCTCCACAGGTACTGCTTGGGGAACCTTCGGCATTTTGATTCCGATTGTTGTTCCAATTATCGTCGCTGTTGATCCGGCGTTAACAACGGTGTGCTTGTCTGCCACTCTTGCGGGTTCAGTTTTCGGGGATCACTGCTCACCAATTTCAGATACGACGATTTTGGCCTCAGCCGGAGCCGGTTGTAACCACATTGCGCACGTGACAACACAACTACCGTATGCGTTAACTGTTGCCGTGTGCGCTGGCGTTGGTTATCTCGTGGCTGGCTTAACAGATGGTTCGCTCTTGTGGAGCTTTGGAGTCTCAGCGGCCTTACTAGTTGCTACGATGATTTTCCTACACGCTCGCTCCGCGAAGATGGAGCCAGACGCTTCAGTCTAAAAAACGAGCCCATGCCAATCAGATTCGTTTCGCTTTGAAACAAACGGGACGAATCTGATACGTAGCGCCGTTAGAAAACAAGTAGAATCAGGAAATCTCGCAATCTAAGCCTAAGTATGATTCTTCAACGTAGTTTTCAAAGCGAACTTGCCAATAGCGCAGGGGGCGTCTTTACCGTGATTTTTTCGATCGTTTTAACGGTCGGATTAGTCGGGGTATTGCATGAAACCGCTGGCGGAAGTTATGACACGACAGCCGTTTTTGAAATTACGCTTTATACGGGACTTGCGAATTTAGCGCCCTTGATGACAGCGTCACTATTTATCGCTGTTCTCATTGTTTTAATCCGCTCCTGGCAAGACAACGAAATGATTGTCTGGTTTAGCGCTGGCGCAAGAAGCTTGCTTGATTGGGTGCGCCCCGTTTTACTCTTTGTTTTCCCGTTTGTTCTTGTCATTGCAACACTTTCTTTAGTGGTAAGTCCTTGGGCAAAACTACAGATGGAAGAAAGCGCACGAGCCTTTGAGCAACGTGATGACGTGAGCCGCATTGCCCCTGGTCGCTTTATTGAAGCCAACAATGGGCAACGGGTCTTTTTCATTGAAGATGTCTCTGAAGATGGCAACCGTGTGAAAAACATCTTTATGAGTATGAAAGAGGGCACAAAAGAAACCATCGTTGAAGCTCAAGCTGGGGAAATTCGCCGCAATAGTTTAGGCGACCGTTATGTCGTTCTCTTAAATGGAAGGCGCTACGACACGGCCACAGATGGAACGTCTGCGTGGCGCGTAATTGACTTTAAGAGTTACGAAATTCGCTTGGATGTGCGGTCGGCTGCGATGGAAGCCAATTCTGATGTGGATAAAGTGCCATTGACCCATCTTATGACAATGAAAAGTGCCAAAGCCAAGGGGCAGATGCTTTGGCGGTTCTGTTGGCCCATCGGTGCTTTGATTCTTTCTTTGATGGCAATTCCCTTGTCAAGCACCAATGTTCGCGCGGGAAGAAACTTTAATCTTGTTGCGGCAGCTCTTGTCTTTATCTTGTACCTAAATGCGGTTTCCATTGGTGTAGCCTGGGTGAAAACCGACCGCATGAATTGGATTACGGGACTTATCTTAGTCAATGGCACGTTCTTCGCTCTGACGCTTTTACTTTTTGCTCGTCGCGTGTGGATGCAACGATGGCTACCGAACACGATTGCCGATTTGCCGTACC
>CAVCTI010000003.1:0-2313 GCA_963604755.1 Duodenibacillus sp.
GTGTGGCGACGTATGCATCCCCACGCGATAGTTCGCGTGCCGCAAAATCGCTTCAAGCATCGCACAAGTGCTTCCCTTCCCGTTTGTGCCTGCCACCGTAAAAACGGGACACTCAAAGTGAATTTTCAGACGCGCAATCATCTCTTTCATGCGCGACAAACCCAAATCAATGGGTTTGTGGCTAATCGATTCAATGTAACTGAGCCACTCATGTAGATTCTGAGGAGTGGGAGGATTCGAGCACACAGGCATGGACTAAAGCACCAAACGAACAAAGAACTGACCGAGTTCTAAGAAGGGTCGAATAAAAAATGAAGTCATCCCCGAGACGATTAAAACAAGCATAATCGGCAATCCGTAGCGCTCTAAATGCGAATACGCCTCTGCCCAACGCCAAGGAAGAAGTCCTGCGAGAACTCTTCCACCATCAAGTGGCAAGATGGGAATGAGGTTAAAGGCCATTAAGACGAGATTGACACTAATGCCAGCCGAGGCAAATTGCGCTGCGGCAGACAAAACGCTGTAGTTATGCGTAAGAGAGAAAACAAGCCTTAGGAAAAGCGCCCACAAAATCGCCTGTAGTAGGTTACTTAAGGGGCCAGCTAGTGCGACCCAAATCATATCGGTTTTCGGATTCTTTAACCGAGAAAAATTCACAGGAACCGGTTTTGCCCAACCAAATAGGACACCCCCCATCCCTGTTAACATACTCGAAAGAAGTAAGACGCCCGGAACAAGGAGTGTTCCCACAGGGTCTACATGCCGAATCGGATTAAGACTCAATCGGCCTAGCCACGTTGCCGTATTGTCGCCAAAGAATTTCGCGGCATAGGCGTGCGAGGCCTCATGCAAGGTGATAGCCAAAATCGCAGGAATCGCGTAAATCGCAATTGTGGTAATGATGTTTGCCATAGGGCGCACAGTCTAGCAAAACGCCCCTATTCTAGATGAAGAAAAACGCTAAAAATCGTAAGAAAAAAAATTTCCTCCGCCTCTAAGAAGAAACGGAGGAATTCGCTTTCTTAAGCGATGTGACCAGAAAGGCCACATCGAATGAACTTAAGACTAGACCATGCCAGCAACGACGAAGCCGAGCGCAACGCTAAAGACGATGGCGAGGACACCCGGGATGAAGAAGGCGTGGTTAAAGACGTACTTACCGATGCGGGTTGTACCCGTGTCGTCCATCTGGACTGCGCCGAGCAATGTCGGGTATGTCGGGAGAACGAACAAGGCGCTAACAGCAGCGAAGCAAGCAACGAGCATGTAGCTGTCGCCAGGATTCGCAGCGGTGATGCCGAGGGCCGCAACGATAGAAGGCGTGATGGCCTTAGCCGTAGCAGCCTGAGAATACAGGAGCATAGCAGCAAGGAAGAACACCACAGCGAGAAGAGCCGGATACTGAGAAACGGACGAGGCAGCGAGAGCCTTAATTTCAGCAACGTGGCCAGAAACGAATGTATCGCCGAGCCAAGCAACGCCGAGCACGCACACGCAAGCAACCATACCGCTCTTGAAGACGGAGCAATCAGCGATCTTGCCGATTTGGATGCCGCATGTCATCGTGATAATCGTACCGATGGTGAGCATGATGCCCATGATGGCCGCGTCACGCGGAACGATAACAGGCTTGACAAGACAAACCGCCGGAGAAATCGCAGACGCATAGAGTACGACGACGACAACGCCAAGGAGGAAGATAGCAACAGAGCGCTTCGCAAAGGGCTTTAATTCCTTAACGACTTCACCCTTCGGGGGTTCAATCAAACCAGCAGCGAGACGTTCTTGGTAGACGGGGTCATTTTCCAACTTCATGTCGGAGATGAGCGTCATGATGAAGGCTGTAATCATGCAGCCAGCGAACGTTGTGATTAACCACACGCCGAGCAATGTCGGGTAGCTCCAGCCGAAGCCTTCGAGCACGCCGCTCATGTAGATAACGGCCGCGGAAACCGGAGACGCTGTAATAGCAATCTGGCTCGAGACGACAGCGATCGAAAGCGGAACGACAGGCTTAATGTGCTGTTCTTTAGCGACTTCAACGATAACCGGAATCATCGAGAAGGCTGTGTGACCCGTACCAGCGAAGATCGTCAAAACGTATGTGACGGTCGGCGCAAGGTAGTTGATGTTTTTCGGATTGCTACGAAGAATACGTTCAGCAATCTGAACGAGATAGTCAAGACCACCAGCGAGCTGCATAGCGGAAATTGCCGCAATCACAGACGCAATGATCAAGATCACATCCCATGGAATCGAACCCGGCTTCATGCCAAGGCAGAGACCAAGAACGAGAACGCCCAAACCGCCGGC
>CAVCTI010000004.1:0-2127 GCA_963604755.1 Duodenibacillus sp.
CTGGTTTTGCCTGCGGGCTTTTAGGCGTCTTTGTCGTTTTGCTACGCATGAGTTTTGTGGGAATTTGCGTTTCGCACGCGGCTTTTGCTGGTGCCTTAATTGGCGTTTGGGTTGGGTGGTCACCACCACTTTGCGGATTTGTCGGAAGCATTGGCGCTACAGCTTTTATTGAAACGTGGAGTCGCAAGCTACGAGTCTCAGCCGACACGGTCGTTGGTGTTGTTTTCTCTGTGATGCTAAGTCTTTCGATGCTTGTTTTGGGACTCCTCCCAGGCTCTCGCGCTGAAGGACTTAATTTTCTTTGGGGTAATCTCTTAACCGCAAGCACCACAGATCTCATCTTAATGGCGCTTTGTGCTGTGGTGCTTTCTAGCTTTATCACACTTTTCTTTAAAGAAATCCAAGCTGTGATTAGTCAACCCGATGCCGCTCAAGCAAGCGGCATTCCTGTTACGGCACTAAGACGCGCCATGCTCCTTTTAATGGGACTTGTGATTGCCGTTGCTCTTAAAGCGGTTGGTGGCATTTTGATTTATGCCTTGATTGTGACGCCAGCGGCAACAGCCTTGCAGACCGTAAAGAGCCTTAAGGGCATGTTTATTCTCTCGGGTCTTTGGGGAGTATTTGCTAGCGTTGCGGGTCTCTTTTTAGCGTACTGGTTTTCTGTTCCCACGGGAGCCTGTGTTGTTCTTACGGCAACGGTAATCCTTCTTCTTGTTCGCCTCTTTTCAAAGAAGGGCTAGCAGATGAAAAGCGCCTGGAGTTGCCCAACACTTTGCGTTTTAGTGGTGATACTTGCGCACGTGGCACTCTTTTCGGCGTTTAGCGGTGTGGCAAAAAAGATCTCCGCTGGAAGCAATGCGCTTTTCTTTGAAGTGATCGGCGTACGTGTCATTCCCAATGTGAGTGCGAGAGAAGTCGCTCCCGCGAAAAAAGAGGAATCACGTCCTGTCGTAGAAAAGAAAGTTGTTCGTCACGTCGTGAGCGCAAAAAAAGAAAAGGCAGCCCCGAGAGTAAAGGAAGAAAAAGAAGCTCTCAGTAAAGAAGTTCCTTCTGAACTTTCAACGGCGCCCGATTTAGCACAAGGTAACGACGTTGCCGTGTCTGTTGCCGCTCGCCCTCTTTATGCGCCGCGCCCGGCGTACCCAGAAGCGGCAAGACGTTCGGGTAAAGAAGGGCAGTTGCGCGTGGCGATCCTTGTGGATAAAGAAGGACGCGTTAAAGACGCGCGCGTGCGTGAAACAAGTGGGCTTGATAGCTTTGATGAATCAGCGTTGCGCGCTGTAAAGCGCTGGCGCTTTCGTGCAGCAAAAGATAAAGATGGCAACGCCTTAGAGCGTTGGTGCGTTGTCCAAATCCGGTTTGAACTTAATCGCTAGAGGAAAAAACGATGACCTCTTTTATGGAATTTATTCGAACAAGCGATGTGCTTATCTCAGGAGCGGCATTGCTCCTTTTGTTGATGTCTATTTTTTCCTGGACTGTAATTGTTCTTAAAGCGATTCGGTTTGTGAATGTCTTTCGCTTAAAGAAGGACGCCTTCGAGCGCTACGAGAAAAGCGATACGACCGAAGCATTGTTTAGCGAAAAAGACAAAAACCTTTGGATTCGTTTTGGCGCATCTTCACAGCACGCTTTTCATAGCTTAGACGGCAATCGCGTTTTAATCGATGAGCAACGCAAAGTTCAACAAGCCAATTTCTTAAAGCCTTTTACGACGGGTCTTGGCGTTCTTTCAACGATTGCCGCAACAGCTCCATTTGTCGGTCTTTTTGGCACTGTCGTTGGGATTTATCACACGATGACTTCTTTGTCGGGAACTAGTATGGTTCCGAGCTTGGCTGAGGTCGCAGGACCCGTTGGCGAGACACTTATCATGACCGCGGCTGGTATTGCAGTTGCCGTTCCTGCGGCGATTGGCTACAACCTTTTTGTGCATGCCTCTCGCGCATTGAGTGCTGACTTAACGACGTGGTGGGTGAAACTTCATTACTGGAAGCGCACGGGCATGAAAGTGGATACAGGGGATTAAGTCATGAACGATGAAATCCACGATTTAAGCGAAATCAACGTCACGCCCCTTGTGGACGTGATGCTTGTCCTTCTTGTGATTTTTATTGTGACTGT
>CAVCTI010000005.1:0-1848 GCA_963604755.1 Duodenibacillus sp.
GCTAAAGAGGCTTCACTTCTAAACTCTATCCCAACGATGGATTTAAAGAGAAAGGCTATCTTTAAAGCCAAAGAGAAGTTCTACCTTACAGATATGGGGTTTCGTAAGGTGCTTTCGGGAAGTACTGCAGGCGATATCGAACTTATCCTAGAAAACATCGTCTATATGGAACTGATTCGCCGAGGCTTTAAAGTCTTCGTTGGCCGTAACAACACAAAAGAAATTGACTTTGTTGCCGAAAAAGGCAATAAACGCCTCTATGTTCAAGTCGCGTATCTTCTTGCAAGCGAAGAGACCATCGACCGAGAATTCGGCGCCTACGCCAAGATTGATGATAACTACCCAAAGTACGTCCTCTCGATGGATGCGATTGATTTCAGTCGCAACGGTATCATTCACCGCAATATCTGCGATGCCCTGTTAGACCCCGTGTGGGGATAGTGAGAAAACTTGGGAAAGTTTTAAATTTCCCGAAAAAACAAAACTCCGCACATTCATATCGTCCACGATAGGACGATTTTGTCAATAAATCCTAGGGAATCTATCGTAATTTTGCCTTCAATTTCATTGCGCTTTAACTAAAATCTTTATGTTTATAAGAAAGGAAAGTTCGGACAGTAAAGGAGCGCTCCGTGGCAGAAATCATCTATGGTGTATGGAACGGCAAAGTCATTGATCATCGCACTGAAAAAGCCGATACAAGCGACATTGCCATTGAATCAATCGCAGAGTACGACCCCGAAAACCCTGTTTCAGCAATTATCTCGAATAAGGGCTTTCTTGTTCTCGATCGCAATTTAAGTCTTGCCTCCGTTTTAAGCGACTACTACAAGGTCGTTCGCCAGAATTCCTGCGGACGTTGCACACCGTGTCGCAATGCCTCAGTGGAAATTGACGAAGCCTTAAGCGCATTGACTAACGGGCAGGGAATCTTAATTGACTGGAATAAAGTGAAAGCTGCTGCGCTTCAGATGGACGAGACAAGTCTTTGCGGTATCGGAAGAACAAGTTGCAAAGCGATTCTTGGTGCCTTAGAGCACTTTCAAGATGAGCTCTTTAAAGCCGGTCGCCCCTTTACCGGTTCTTACGGCGTTGTCACCTCAAGCTGCATCGAAGGCTGCCCCGACCACGTCAATATTCCACGCTATATGGATTACGTTCGAGACGGTGAAGATGCACTTGCTCGCGCCATTATCTTAGAAAACTACCCATTAGTTGCCACATGCGGTCGTGTTTGTGTACATCCGTGCGAGAAAGCCTGCCGCAGAAACGCACTAGAGGGCTCACTTGCCATTAAGGATGTGAAGCGCGCCATTGCAGAAAACACCGCCGGAACGATTGCCGATCTCTTTATAGGCGAAGCAAAAATCGATCCTGTTAAACCCACAGTCGCGATCGTGGGAGCGGGACCTGCGGGGCTCAATTGCGCTTATCACCTCTTAAAGGCCGGGTTCCCTGTTGATATCTACGATAACGACAGTGAAGCTGGCGGCATGACACTTCGTGGCATTCCTCCGTACCGTCTCCCAAAAGACCAATTAAAAGACGAAACCGACGCGATTAAGAATCTCGGTGCCAATTTCCACTACGGGAAAAAGCTCGGTAAAGATTTCACCGTAAGCGACCTACACGCCAAATATAAGGCCGTTTTCATAGGGATTGGATGCGCAAAAGGCGCCTATCTTGGCTTACCCGACGAAGACACGACGGTAAAAGGGTATCGAAACGGCATCGATTTCTTACTTGAGATTGAAAAGGAAGTGCTCGCGGGTCGCCACCCGAAGCTCGAAGGCGATATCGCAATTGTCGGGTGTGGTAACGTTGCAATGGATTGTTGCAGAACAGCAA
>CAVCTI010000005.1:1858-3704 GCA_963604755.1 Duodenibacillus sp.
GAACAGCAAAGCGCATTACAAATGGACGCGTTCACCTCATTTACCGCCGTACATTAAAGGAAGCGCCCGCAGATAAGGGCGAAATCGCAGAAGCCAAAGAAGAGGGCGTTGAATTCCACTTCTTAACCAACCCCGTGGGACTTGTTAGCGAAAACGGCGTCCTCACAGGCGTGAAGTTAACGAAGATGCAGTTAACAGAGCCCGATGCCCGAGGCCGCATGGGAGTGGCTCCCGTTGAAGGAAGTGAATTTACGCTTTCTTGCTCAACGCTAGTTGCCGCCATTGGCCAACAAATTGAAAAGGGCGTCATTGATGAAGCCTCAGGAGTGAAACTCGGGCGTCGTGGCAACATCGAAGTTGATGCCACCCAGATGAGCTCGGCGCCTGGCGTTTTCGCCGGTGGCGACTGCGCCACAGGTCCTGCAACTCTAATCGGTGCTATTTCTCAAGGGCGACGTGCTGCGAAGTCAATTGCTGCTTTCCTTGATGGAAGAGCACGCTTTAATCCACGCGACCGCGCAAGCGAAATCATCCGTGATTTAAAACTCGTTTGGGATAACGTCGAACCTTGTAAGGCTAAACCACGTGTGGCGATTCACCTCGTGGACGCTGCCAAGCGCGTCACAAACTTCGCACCTGCTGACTTTGGCTTTAGCAAAGCCGAGGCTCGGACAGAGGCAAGCCGCTGCATGCGTTGCTATCGCGTCGTGCGTTTCTATACAGAAAAGACAATACCTAATTCGACTATCGCCTAAATCGCAAAGGATCACGAACTATGAAAGCTACTATCAATAACGTTGCGGTTGAATTTAACGATGGCGAGACGATTCTTGCAGTGGCAAAAAAAGCAGGAATCTTTATTCCCACACTTTGTGCGCTTTTACCGATTGACCACACACCAGGCACTTGCCGCGTCTGCTTAGTTGAAGTGCGAGATGGTGACAAATCCCAAATCGTCACCGCCTGCACAACGTCCATGAAAGAAGGCATGCAAGTCTTTACCCGCACCGACACGGTGCGCGAAATGCAGCGCAAACAAGTGGCGTGGATCTTCACAGATCACGACCAAAACTGCGCGGCCTGTCCGCGGCACGGCGACTGCGAATTGCAAGATGCGGCTGTCTACGTCGGGTTACTCGAAAATCCCGAGAGCGGCTCGCGCTTGGCTCCTCGCCCCTACGATGACTCCGCCTCGGCGCTAGTTAGAGACGCGAGTAAATGTATCCGTTGCTCACGCTGCGTTGAGGTTTGTCGCAAGATTCAAGGAGTGAGTGCCTTAACGCTTGAAGGCTTTGGTACGAGTGCTGGCGTCGGTATCGCAGGCGCCTCTCGCTGGGCAGATAGCGCTCAGTGCGTGCAGTGCGGACAGTGCACACTTGTGTGCCCAGTGGGCGCTTTAGCAGAAAAAGACCAAACAGAAACCGCGATTAGTTGGTTTAATAACCCAGAGATTAAGACCGTTGTCGCTTTTGCGCCTTCAGTGCGCGTCACATTAGGGGAGTCCTTTGGGATGCCTTTAGGGACAAACGCGGAAAAACGCATCGTGACGGCTCTTAAAGCCATCGGCGCCGATTTCGTGTGCGACGTGAACTGGGCCGCGGACTTAACCATTATGGAAGAGGGCACGGAACTGATTGAGCGCATTAAAAACGGTGGGACGCTCCCGATGATGACAAGCTGCTGCCCGGGCTGGATTAACTTTGTGGAAAAAATCAATCCTGAAGTGATTCCCAATCTTTCGACAACCCGTTCGCCGCAGGCCATTTTTGGGGCCTTAGCAAAGACCTATTTTGCTAAGAAAAAAGGCGTTGACCCACAGAAACTGCGCTTTATCTCGGTGATGCCT
>CAVCTI010000006.1:0-3291 GCA_963604755.1 Duodenibacillus sp.
GAGCATCTCGGGGACGCTCCAATAAGGCTGAATTTCTCTGACTTTCGCATCAAAGAAATCCTGCAGTTCTTTCTGAATCCAACGCATAAAGATGCGGTGAATCTTCGAATTCCACAATTCCTTTCGGCAAACAACATACGTCTGAAGGGGAGGTCTGTGCCAGCCGTTAAGAATGGGGATGAGTTTACCCGAAACAATTTCTGAAGCGCATAGGAAATAGGGCATATCGATGCAAATGCCCGCGCCTTTAAGGACATTTTCTTTAATGGCAATGATGTTAGACATCACAAAGAGTTGCTGACCGAATCGGACGTCTCTAATCTCTCCATCTTTACATAAGGAACGTGTTGGGTGACGTGTTGCGCCTTCAAAGGCATAAACCGTGTGGTTTTTAACTTCTTCTGGCACTCTCGGCGCTGGGTGCTCCGAAAGGTATTTGGGAGAAGCAATCGGAACAAAGTAGTTCGGGCGCCGAGGTAGGCAGACCATATTCTCTTCGCGCTCGATGACTTCCCCTGTGACGAAAATCACGTCAACACGGCGATTAAGTAATTCGGACATTCCTGCACCCCCGATGATGCGAAATTCGACATCTGGGAATTTCTTTTGAAACCGCAAAAGTGCCTCTCCTAGGAATTCCATTTCCAGGCTATAAGGAGAGGCAAGGCGAATCGTTCCTTGGATTGCAGCGTTAGGGCCCTGTAACTCATCGATGATTTCCCTTTGGCGATCTAATTGGGCGCTTAAGAGTTCAAGCGCTCTTTCTCCAAGCTCTGTGAGCTCAAGAGGCCGCGTGTTGCGCACAAGTAGCGAGCGACCGATGGTTTTCTCAAGCGTTGTGAGCATGCGAGAAACCGTTGAAACGTCCACGCCGAGCTCAGCGGCCGTATAGGAAAAGTTGCGTGTCTGAGAAAGGTTGACAAAAACACGCCATAAATTCAGATCATCGAGTTTACTCATCGCAGCCTCCCTTAGCTTATGAGCTTCACGTCGTCTTGGAGTTTGTGTACTTTGCCAATTTTACAAAATTAGACTCTTGAATTTCGATCTCCTTTTTGCGAAAAGCTCAAAGAGAGTTTTTGCTACGTGAGATTTAGCAGGAGCCTTTTTAAGGCGCTTTTTTTCCAAAAAGCGTCGCAATTTGAGAGAACAGGAGAAAAGGAAAACTGTGCGATGTTGTAAGAAATCAGGGGGAAAGGCGATATTTGTTGTAAGATTTCGCGTTACTGTCAAATCAAAGCCACGCGTTTTTCCCATATGACTCTTAGCCCGCAGGTGTTGGTTTTCCTTGAAGCGAGCAAGAAAAGTTATTACGGCTTTTAGGTAAGTGGAATTTTTGTGAAAAAGAAGAACTTAATCGCTCAGAAAATCAGTCGATTCATTTGTTGGTGCGTTGGCATCGGAATTGCTGGGCTCGTTGCTGGAACTTGTGCGGGTCTTGTCATCTTTTCTGTTGTCTATTCTCAGCTACCCCCGATTGATGTTTTAACCGATTACAAACCCAAGATTCCGCTTCGTGTCTATAGCGCAGAAGGCATCTTAATCGGCGAATTCGGCGAAGAGCATCGTGACTTTATTCGTTTGCATGAGATTCCGCCTTTCGTGCGCAACGCCGTCTTGGCAGCTGAAGACGATGGCTTTTATGCACACTCGGGTATTGAGTTTACGGGCATTGTTCGCGCCGCTGTTGCCAATCTCATCACAGGGCGCCGTGGACAAGGCGGCTCCACGATTACGATGCAGGTGGCAAGAAACTTCTTTCTTTCTTCCGAGCGCACCTACACGCGTAAGCTCTACGAAGTGGCAATGGCCTACAAGATTGAAAGAAATCTCACAAAAGATGAAATCTTTGAGGTCTATCTCAATCAAATCTATTTAGGCCAGAGGGCCTATGGCTTTGCTTCGGCCGCGAAGGTGTATTTCGGCAAAGAACTCGAGGATCTCACCATCGGAGAAGCGGCCACAATCGCGGGACTTCCTGTGGCTCCCTCTGCTTACAATCCCATTGTCAATCCCAAACGCGCCAATATGCGTAAAAGTTACGTTTTAGGACGTATGCGTAGCTTGGGTTACATCTCCGAAGAGGTTTATGCGCAAGAGATGGCGCGTCCAATCGTCGCGAAAAAACCGAGCGAGCGGCGCTTAACGGCAGAAAAAGGCTCTGAAGGACTTCACGCAGAGTACGCCGCTGAACTTGCGCGTATTTTGGTTTACGACATTTTCAAAGAGGAGGCCTACACCTTAGGTCTTAATGTGTACACGACCATTCGCGCCGCAGATCAAAAAGCCGCTTGGGAAAGTGTGCGTAGAAACCTTATTAATTACGATAGACGATACGGCTATCGGGGGCCGACGGCTCATGTAGACATTTCCGATGAAGAAAATCGTGCCAACACCATTGCGATGGCTTTGTCGGATGTACCAACGTCTCCGAACTTGTTCCCTGCGATTGTCACGGAGGTTTCTGACCAAAAAATTGCTGTGGCTATTTCTGCCGATCAAGAAGTCACTCTCGATAAAGACAGTCTTAAGTTTGCGGGACTGACACAAAAGAAATCGCATTGGTCTAAGAAAAAAGACGAGAAGGCAATCACAGAGGGCTCTCTTGTACGTGTTTCTCGCACAGCCAAAGGCGAATGGACGCTTTCGCAAACTCCTGAAGTGCAAGCGGGATTTGTGAGTGCCGAATTCGATACGGGCGCTGTGAGAGCTCTTATTGGCGGATTTGATTTTTACTTAAGTAACTTCAATCATGTCACGCAAGCGATTCGTCAGCCTGGATCGACATTTAAGCCCTTTATTTATTCAGCTGCACTCGATAAAGGATTTAACCCTGCGACGATTATTAACGATGCGCCGATTTTCATCGATCCACGACTTACAGGAGGAGAACTTTGGGAGCCGCGCAACTACGACAATCGTTTCGATGGACCGATGTCTCTTGCAACGGCTTTGAAAAAATCCAAGAACCTTGTCTCAATTCGTGTAATGCAAGCAATCGGTGCGCGCTACGCACAAGGCTTTGTAGAAAAGACGTTTGGATTCCCAGCCTCCCGAACACCAGCGCAGTTAACGACCGCCCTTGGAGCCGGGGGCGCAACACCGTGGGAAATGCTTGCTGGCTATAGCGTTTTAGCCAATGGTGGCTACCGCGTGAAACCCTATTTAATCGATCGCGTTACCGATGCCGAAGGAACGGTTGTGATGCGCGTGCATAATCCGGCCGCTGGTGACGAAACCATTCGCTCGTTAACCGAGAGAAACGCCTTTATTATGCATACGCTACTAAAT
>CAVCTI010000006.1:3356-5332 GCA_963604755.1 Duodenibacillus sp.
TAATTCGTGAAGGAACGGGGCGCCGCGCTTATCTCGCCTTAAAGCGACCGGATATGGGTGGTAAGACAGGTACCTCGAACAATTCCTATGACGCCTGGTTTGCTGGATACGCCGGAAAACTTGTCGCTGTCGGATGGATGGGTTTTGACCAAATGAAACCCTTAGGCAATCGTGAGACCGGTGGCGGCTTGGTGCTTCCGATTTGGATCGATTACATGAAAGACGTTTTAGTCGATGAGCCGCCCTATAAGCGCATTCAACCTTCGAGCGTTGTGTTAATTAACGGCAATTACTATTACGCTGATAGCGTCGATCAGAGCGTGCGCGATGTGCCACTTAATGGCAAAGTAGGTGAGAAGAACTTAGAGCGCGATATCCTACGCGATCAGATTTTCTAGGCTAACGGATTTGCCTAAGACATAGCTGAGGGCTTGCGATAAAGAAACCCAAATTGTGGTTTCTTTATCTTTAGAAGAAAGCCACTTACCGCTCTCATAGAAAAAGCGCGAGCCCCCAGCGCGGCTCGCTAACCACACTTCGAAAGTGGGCGTGTGACGATTGATAACAATCTGATCGCCACTCTCCGTTTCAAGCGTAAGGACATTTCCTGCGCGACTCGATTCAACGTCAATGTCAAGACCATCAATCGCATCTTCGATTTTCGAAAAAAGCGTTTCAGATAATGCGTCAAATTCAGCTTCAAGCATAAAACGATTTCTTTCTTAAAAGGGCGTCTTCCACGGAACAACTTTCATCCACAAGGGGCGAATCTCTTTTTCCGCATCGAGCGTAATCGTAGGCTTTTTGAGGATTTCTTTTACGGAGGGCTCTTCGTTGTCGCGTTTGCTTTCTTTTTTCTCAAAATGCGTGAAATCAAAAATCGATTTATCCGAAAGCTGCGAGGGACTCACACGCGTCGTACTCATAAAGAGGTTATAGATGCGGCTATCAAAGTTTTTATCCCAGTCGTTTAAAAGAGCTTTAACCTCTTGGCGCTTTTTGTTTTCCGATGCCCCGCAAAGATGTTTGGGCGCAAGAGGATACTCACGAATCTTGGCCCATTTCGCTGTCTCATATTCTCGAATGTAGATAAGAGGCCGGATGACAATATTTGTCTTATCGTCACTTCTTAATACGGGGGGCATAGCCTTGATGCGACCGCCATAAAACATATTAAGTAGAAGCGTTGAAACCACATCATCCATCTGATGGCCAAGAGCAATCTTGGTGCACTTTAATTCGCGAGCAACGCGATAAAGAATGCCGCGACGAAGACGGGCGCACAAAGAGCAAACATTTTTCCCCGAAGGAATGAGGCGCTCAACGATGCTATGCGTATCTTGCGATTCAATGTGATAGGGAACGCCTGTTTCCTTTAAAAAGGCTTCAATCGAGGCGGGGTCCGATCCTGGGATATGTTGGTCGATGTGAACGGCAAGCAAGTCAAAGTGCACAGGCGCTCTTTTTTGAAGCTTTTGCAAGGTTTCAAGTAAGACGTAGCTGTCTTTGCCGCCACTCATTGCAACAAGAATTTTGTCGCCTTCGACAATCATGTTGTAGTCGAGAATGGCCTGTGCCGTCAGGCGCACGATGCGTTTTTCGAGTTTACGCACAGAAACAGAGGCGTGCGTGTGTACGCCTGGCGCGACCTCGATGGATTTTTTGTTATCTCGGTCGTTACGTGCAGTTTTTTCTGTCGTGTGCTTTTCTTGTGTTTCCGTCATAGAAATCGCGCAAGGAAACCTGTGTCTTTAGACACGGGAGGAATTGCACTCTCCTTTACTAGTTGAGTTAAAAAAGTTGTTCTCCTCTCCAAAAGAGAGAGTTTCTTGTACGAAACGCCCTCGGAAAGTTTTTCCCCGAATAGAGTTCGTACTGCAAATGAACCCGAAGTCCGTCTTCCAAACACGAAACCAATCTTTCCGCCAAAGCGCACTTTGTCAAACAGGCGAAAGTTAAAGACCTCAAATGGGACT
>CAVCTI010000007.1:0-759 GCA_963604755.1 Duodenibacillus sp.
GGTTCAAATGATCGATTCCCATGCCGAAGAAAGAGAAACGTTTTTCTTACGTGTTAGTCCCATTCTCGAGAGCATTCGTTCTAGCCTTTAAGAGAAAAAAGAGGCCCGAAAGCGAGCCTCTTTTGGATTAAAACTTGATTGTCTGTTAGATAACGACGCAGCCTGGAGCATCGCAGGCGCGAGAGACGATTTCGCCAATCTCGTAAACGGTTTCACCTTCTTTTTTGAAGGCTTCCATCGCTTTTGAGGCGTCTTCTTTACTGACAACAACAGCAAGCCCAATGCCGTTATTGAAAACGCGGTGCATTTCGTGACGGTTGATATTTCCCTTTTCCTCGAGCCAATCAAAAATGGCTGGACGCTTCCAAGAATTGGCGTGGATAACGCACTGCACGTCGTTAGGTAATACACGGGGAATATTTTCAAGCAATCCGCCGCCTGTGATATGCGCCATTCCTTTAATTGAGATTTCTTTCATCACTTTAAGTGTGGATTTCACATAAATGCGGGTAGGTTCAAGAGCTCGTTCTCCAAGGGTAGCTCCATCAAAGGGCATATCCCAGGAGGCTCCTGCAACTTCAACAACTTTTCTTAAGAGAGAAAATCCATTGGAGTGGGGGCCTGAACTCGCTAGCCCTAAGACAACGTCTCCGGCTTTAATCGTTGAACCATCGATAATCTCATCCTTTTCAACAAGACCTACAGCAAAGCCTGCTAGATCGTATTCGCCAGCCGGATACATCCCTGGCATCTCTGCGG
>CAVCTI010000007.1:769-5280 GCA_963604755.1 Duodenibacillus sp.
AGGCACAACCTGATATTTCGCAACCTTTAGCAATGCCTGTGACTACGCGAGCAGCTGTGTCTACGTCAAGCTTTCCACAGCCATAGTAATCAAGGAAAAAGACGGGTTTCGCACCTTGCACGAGAATGTCATTGACACTCATCGCAACTAAGTCTTGCCCGACGGTATCGTGCTTATTTAAGGCAAAGGCCAACATAAGTTTGGTGCCAACGCCATCGGTTCCTGAGACGAGAACAGGATTTTTGTACTCTTTTCCGATTTCAAAGAGAGCACCAAATCCTCCAATTGAGCCAAGAACGCCAGGAATCATTGTGCGTTTGGCAGCCGGTTTAATCCGTTCAACGAGCTCATCGCCTGCGTCAATAGAAACGCCAGCGGCAGCGTAGGATAGTTCCGTCATGAGGCAAAGACCTTATAAAAAATGAGAAAAAAGAAAAGCATTCGCGGTAAAATCGCGCCTGCCCTTGGTGGGGCGACGCCATTTTAGCCGAATGGATGCTCCCTGCGAGGTATGCAGTTTTGAGGTTTAGAGTTTAATTGTTTGTGAAAGAAACGCCGCATCAACTTTCTCTTGGGTTATCAACGCCGCCAAAACCGACGCTTGATAACTTTGTCGTCGGCAAGAACGCAGAAGCGCTTGCAGCGATTCATGAGTTCCTTCAAGGCAAAGGTCCCCAATTTCTTTATTTGTGGGGTTCGCACGGTTGCGGCTGTACGCATCTTGTTTCGTCAGTTGCTCCAAATAACAAAAATCGCGTTCCTCCTTTCGAGGAAAGCGTCACCCTTTATGCGGTTGACGATGTGCAAGATTTGAGTGAAACCGAACAAGAAGAACTCTTTACTTTAATGAATTCAGTAAGAGCCCACCCTGAGTCGCACCTTCTTATCACTGGCCACGCTCCTGTGCATGAGCTTGAGCTTCGAAGCGATATCCGTAGCAGATTGTCCTGGGGACTTAACTTTGAGTTGCAGTATCTTGATGATGAAAGTGCTGCTAAAGAATTTGTCCGACAGGCTTTAGAGCGCGGTATCGAACTCGATAAAGAGCTGCAGCATTGGATTGGCATCCATTGTCCGAGAGATATGCGAAGTTTGCGCTCCCTATTGGATGGCATCGATCGCTATGCGATGGAAAAAAAGCGCAAGGTTACGCTTCCTCTTGTCCTCGAATTCACCCGCAACGGAGGCCAGGAGTGAATTTGGCGATTTTCGATTTAGACCACACGCTACTGCCTTTGGATTGCGAGTGGCATTGGATTAATTTTGTGGCTGCTAAGGCAAGGCTAAATCCCAAGGAGGCGTTTGCCCCTCTTAAGCCCTTGTATGCCGATTACTACGAGCGCCACGTGTTAGATTCGAATGCCTTTAGCGACTTTCAGTTGCACTTTATGGCACAGTTCGAGAGGCGTCAGTTAGATTTTTGGCGAAGCGAATTTGTCAGAGAAAAGGTGATCCCTGTCGTTTCAGAAAAGGCAATTGATTTAGTGAAGTCTCATCGGGAAAAAGGCGACAAGACAGTGGTCTGCTCAGGAACGTATGCGTATCTTGTCGAGCCGATTTCTGAATTCTTCGGGTTTGATGCCATTTTGTGTGGAATCCCTGAAGTGACTGAGGACGGCAATTTCACGGGACGCCTTGTGGGCCTAAATAGTTTTGGCGCGAATAAAGTGATTTTTATTAAAAATTATTTAAGCGAAAGTCGCGAAACGTTTAAGAAGCTTTTCTTTTATTCGGATTCTCTTAACGACAAACCGCTCTTTGATTTTGTTGCCTCAACAGGTGGCGTTTGTGTCGCGACAAATGCCGATGCGGACTTACTGAACTTAGCGAAAGAAAAAGGCTGGGAAACGCTCACGCTCTACGAGGCAGGAAGCGACTCCCGAGGCTACGCTGTGCGTCAAGTTTTAGGTGTTTAAGTAATGTTGGATTGTGTCAAAGGATTGATTCGGAAAATTACAGGAAAGCGCGAGGCAACCTATAACCGAGAGCCACGTACTGTTGGTTCTGAAGAGCACGGAATTAATCCCAGTTTGGTCAGTTGGCAGGCGAGAAAGACTTGCGAACTCCTTCAGAAAAAAGGGTTTAAGGCGTATATCGTCGGAGGCGCAGTACGAGACTTGCTGCTTGGTGTGCGTCCCAAGGACTTTGATGTAGCTACCGATGCGACCCCGAGTGAAGTCAAACGCATTCAGCGTCGTGCCATCATTATTGGTCGTCGCTTTCAGATTGTGCACGTTGTTTTCGGGTCAGAGATTATCGAGTGTTCGACGTTTCGCGCATTAGATGCCGTTGGTGTTCGTAAAGACGCAGAGGGACGCGTCATTAGTGACAATGTTTTCGGGCCTATGTGGGAGGACGCCGCACGACGAGATTTCACAGTCAATGCGCTTTATTACGATCCGATTACACAAGATGTTCTCGATTACCACGACGGTCTTAAGGATTTGAAAAACCGTCGCCTAAGAATGATTGGCAATCCCAAAGAGCGCTATCGCGAGGATCCCGTGCGCATGATGCGTGCAATTCGCATCGCTGGAAAATTGGGCTTTACCATCGATCGCGCAACGCGTAAGCCAATTAGCGACATGGCCGATCTTCTGCACAATGTGCCAGCAGCTCGCCTTTTCGATGAGATGATGAAGCTCTTTAATTGCGGAAAGGCAGAAAAGTGCTTGCAGGATATGCGTGAATATCATCTCTTGCATCCTTTGCTTCCGATTCTTGATGTGATCTTAAGCGAACCACAAGGCGAAGAATTTTTGATGCTAGCGATGCGTCGCACCGATGAGCGAATCGCTGTCGGTAAGAAAATTTCTCCCTCGTTTTTATTTGCGACGCTTCTGTGGCCACAGGTCAAAAAGCGCTGGGACGCCTACGAAAAGCGTCCAAAAACATCGCACGCTATGGCTTTGTTGCAAGCCACAGAGGACGTTGTTGCTAATCAGGCTCGTGGCTTTGTTGTGCAAAACCGTTTTATCACGGACATGCAAACCATTTGGATGCTTCAATTGCGCTTTGAACGTCGTACTGGAAAGAACCCTTACACGCTTATTTTGCATCCGAAGTACCGTGCAGCCTATGACTTTATGCTACTTCGCAATCAACTCGGACACGTTCCCTCAGAGCAAGTTCACTGGTGGGAAAAGTTTGTTGCCTCTGACGAGGCAACACGCCAAGAGATGATCGAGGCTGAAGAAGCGAAGACTCCAAAATCGACAAAGTCCCGTCGAAGAAGACCTCGCGCAAAACCCACAGAAAAAGCGCAGCAGGAAGGAAATCTTCAAAGTAAGACCGAGGAGACGTCGGAAGTTAAAAAGCTCAGAGTTCGTCGTAGAAAGCCAAGAGCAAACGCCGCTGTTTTAGGCGCATCTTCTCAAGGGTCAAAGGAGAACTCCTAAAGTGGCTTCATTCATCGACTTGCGGCAAGAGCCCCCCGTTCTTGCCTACATTGGTCTTGGCGCCAACCTCGGAGAGAAAGTCAAAACGCTTTGCAAAGCGATAGAGGCGGTTGCGGCGCTACCCGATACGGAGCGCGTTGTGGCATCGTCCTTTTACAAGACCGCTCCCGTTGATGCCGCTGGCGACGATTATGTGAATGCGGTTCTAGCAATTAAGACAAAACTTTCTGCTCGAGAACTGTTACACGAACTTCAAAGAATCGAGGCTCAGTTCGGTCGCGTTCGCCCTGTTGGCATTGTCAATGCGCCAAGAACAATTGACTTGGACATTTTGCTTTACGGCAATGTAGAAAGCGATAATCCCGAGTTGTTGCTTCCGCATCCGAGGATGAGGCTTCGTGCGTTTGTTCTCGTTCCGCTTAAAGAAATCATCTCAGGCGATTTCTTATTAGAAGGGAAAACGCTTAACGACTGGATTAGTCAAATAAAGAACCAACGCATTGAGAGACTTTTGGAGAAAAAAGAATTTTGTGAGGCTTCGCAACTTGCGAAGAGAGGCAAAGGAAAATAATCATGCATTTTTTAAGTTCTATCCCGGTCGTCTTTCAGACGACTTTTCTTTTGGTGTTATCGAATTGCTTTATGACGTTTGCGTGGTACGGACACTTGAGAAATCTTTCAAGCTCTCCGTGGTACGTTGCAGCGATTGTGAGTTGGTCGATTGCGCTTTTCGAGTATCTCTTGCAGGTTCCTGCCAATCGTATTGGCTTTACGGAACTCTCGTTAGCGCAACTTAAGATTTTGCAAGAAGTCATCACGCTCACGGTTTTTGTGCCGTTTGCACTCATCTATATGAAGCAACCACTTAAGCTCGATTACCTGTGGGCAGCGCTTTGTATGCTTGGAGCGGTTTATTTCATCTTTCGTTCTGCTTGATTGGAAACGAGAATTTTTTTCACTTTTTGGCTGAGCAAAAAATCAGTATAATTCCGCTCTTGCTTAGCCCGGGTGGCGGAATGGTAGACGCAGAGGACTCAAAATCCTCCGCCCTTAAAAGCGTGAGAGTTTGAGTCTCTCCCCGGGCATCAACAAAGCGCTTTAAAAGTTATGGTT
>CAVCTI010000008.1:0-3382 GCA_963604755.1 Duodenibacillus sp.
GTCCGAAGACATACTCAACAGTAGCGAACGTTCTCAGAACGAGGGCGGAAAACTCGCTAAAACGTGGATCTATAACCAACTTGCATCGGAATTCGATTTAAATCCCGAGTGGAACATCTATTACTTTCGCTCGCGAGCGCATGAAATTGATTTCATGATTTCCGACGAAAGAGGGCGCCACGTAGGTATTGAAGTGAAGGCTTCAGAAAGCATTACCACAGACGATTTTCGAGACCTTCATTGGATGCAAAGATTACTTGGGAAAGAGAATTTCACAGGGATTGTGCTTTATGCGGGCAATCGGATACGTTCTGGTGGCGATGGCTGTTTTGCTCTACCTATGTCTTCTTTGTGGTCAGATTTTTCCCAATGGGAAGAGAGATGAAAGAGCATTGCCTTGCGTATACACTACATTTCAGAAGACGAAAAGTCTTTTAAATACAAAAGTCTATTGGGTTCTGCTATCAAACACTACGCAATTAGTGTGCCCGAAATGGCTCATAGCATCCCGAATCTAGAAAATTAAGGTCAAATTTCTTCAATTTTCTACGTTATTCAGTCTTGTTTGAAATGGATTGGCGCTAGAAATTAGAAGAGCCCTTTCGCCTAGGCCATTGAAATTAAACCAATGCTAGAGGCACTTGGCGTTTTCCGCATATTTTTAGCTCATTTTTTACGTCTCAAATCCCTATAATCGGGTTTCTCAGACCTAGGCCACTCAAGATATTGTGTGTGCAAGAGCGTCTAACGGGCTTTTTATCTTTCCAGTGAGGTTATCCAATGTTTCACAACGACGGAATCGCTAAGACCGACCCCGAGCTCTGGGATTTTCTTGAAGCAGAGCGCATCCGCCAAGAGCAGCACATCGAATTGATCGCTAGTGAAAACTACACGAGTCAAGAAGTGATGCAGGCGCAAGGCAGTTGCTTAACAAATAAGTACGCCGAAGGCTATCCGGGACACCGCTATTACGGCGGCTGCGTAAACGTTGATAACGTTGAGCGGCTTACCATTGCTCGAGCCAAGGCGCTTTTCTGTGAGCCTGTTGGCGTTGAGATGGCTGTCAATGTCCAGCCGCACTCTGGAGCACAGGCCAACATGGCAACCTTTATGGCTTTACTCCAACCAGGCGACACCGTCCTCGGGATGAGTCTTGCCGATGGCGGCCACCTTTCGCACGGCATGAAGATTAACTTCTCAGGTCGTTATTTCCATGTCATCAGTTACGGCTTAAAAGAAGACGAAACCATTGACTACGATGCCGTGGAAAAGTTAGCCATCGAAAATAAGCCAAAGTTAATCGTCGCAGGCGCCTCGGCCTACTCAAGAAAGATTGACTTTAAGCGCTTTGCTGAAATTGCGCATAAGGTCGATGCCTACTTGATGGCAGATATCGCTCACTACGCCGCTCTTGTCGCGGCCGGTGTCTATCCAACACCATTTGGCTATGCCGACGTTGTGACAACCACTACGCATAAGAGCCTTCGTGGTCCAAGAGGCGGCATTATTTTCATGCGCCCTGATTTGGAAAAGGCTGTGAATTCTGCGGTCTTCCCAGGCACTCAAGGTGGCCCCTTGATGCACGTGATTGCTGGCAAAGCCGTGGCTCTTGGTGAAGCGCTTAAGCCCGAATTTAAGACCTACGCCGAGCAGATTCTGAAAAACGCTCAGGTCCTTGCCACAGAGCTTGAAGCACGCGGTTTCCGCATCGTTTCAGGGTGCACAGAAAGCCACGTGATGCTCGTTGACTTGCGCAGTAAGGGCGTTACAGGCAAAGACGCACAAGAACTTCTTGGAAGAGCCAACATTACGGTTAACAAAAACGCCATTCACAACGATCCGCAAAAGCCCACAATCACTTCGGGTATTCGCCTTGGGACGCCAGCAGCAACAACGCGTGGCTTTAAAGAAGCGGAGATGAAACTTGTCGCGGGCTTTATCGCAGATATTCTCGAGGCTCCTAGCAACGAAGCGGTCATTAATCGCGTTCGCGCTGAAGTCTTAAAACTCACAGAACGTTTTCCTGTGTACGGAGCATAACAAGGAGAGGAGAGGGGAATGCGTTGCCCGTTTTGTAAAGCTGAAGATACAGCTGTCATCGATTCTCGTGCGAGCGACGACGGTTTTTCGATTCGTCGTCGTCGTCGTTGCTGCGCGTGCGGAAAGCGTTTCACGACATTTGAGCGTGTGGAGCTGAACATGCCAATGGTGGTTAAGCGCACTGGCTTAAAGCGCGACTACGAGCGTGAGAAGGTACGCTCCTCGATGCGCTTGGCGTTGCGTAAGAGACCCGTTGGCAATGAACGCGTTGAAGAAGCAATCGGTGTTATCGAGCAACGCATTCGCACCCTTGGCGAGCGTGAAGTGAGCTCTATGCAGATTGGCGAATTTGTTCTTGAGCAGTTAAAGAAACTCGATCTTGTTGCCTACATTCGCTTCGCTAGCGTTTACTTTAACGTCGAAAACCCTGAAGGGTTCCAGAAACTGATGCGTGAACTCGAAGGCATTGACGCAAGAAGGCGTTAGGAGCCACAGCACATATGGCCTTCGATGACATCTATTGGATGAAAGAGGCTCTTCTTGAAGGAAGGAAGGCGCACTTTATTGCGCCTCCGAATCCTGCTGTGGGCTGCATTCTTGTTAAAGACGGAAAAGAAATCGCTCGAGGTCACACACAGGCCCCAGGATCGAATCACGCTGAAATCGAAGCCATTGAGGCGGCGAAAAAAGCGGGTGTTTCGACTAAAGGCGCAACAGCTTACGTCACATTGGAACCGTGCTCGCACCAAGGAAGAACTCCGCCTTGCGCAACGCGCCTAGTGAAAGAAGGTATTGCGCGCGTGGTTTTTGCCGTCGAAGACCCCAATCCCTTGGTTTCAGGCAAAGGCGCCAAGATATTGCGTGATGCAGGAGTTGAAGTCGTAGGCGGCGTTTGTGAAAAAGAAGCCCGCATTGAGCACTGTGGATTTTTCTCACGCATCACAAAAAATCGCCCTTGGGTACGACTGAAGAGTGCGATTAGTTTAGATGGACGCATTGCGCTTAGTAATGGCGTAAGCCAATGGATCACAGGCCAAGAGGCACGGCGCGACGCAATGCGTTATCGCGCTTTATCGCAAGGGCTTCTTACGGGTGTTGGAACGGTATTAGCGGATAACCCGCAGATGAATGTGCGCGTGGAGAATCTCCCGAGTCCAGCGAAGTTTGTGATTGATTCGAAAGCCAAGACTCCACTTGAGGCAAAGATTCTTCAAGGAAAGAAGACTGTCATTTTTGTTGGCGACGCAGCAGACGCTACTAGGTGCGCGGCTCTAGAAAAAGCGGGAGCCGAGATTGTTCGCCTTCCCATAAAGGAAGATGGGCACATTTCTCTTAAACTTGT
>CAVCTI010000008.1:3392-7428 GCA_963604755.1 Duodenibacillus sp.
GTCTTAGAAGAGATTGCTAAGCGAGGCGTTAATGAGCTTCACGCTGAAGCAGGTGGCCAATTAAGTGGCGCGATGCTTGAAGCAAATCTTGTTGATGAACTTCTCATTTATGTGGCTCCAAAGTTTTTGGGTCCAGGAATGCCGATTGCGCAACTGACGGAAAAGACAACACTTAACGCGAGAGAGTCGTGGAACTTTGTGAGCGTTGATGCCGTGGGAAAAGACAGGCGTTTGGTTTTAAGAAAAGAATTTACTTAGTAGAAGGATTTGGGATGTTTACTGGAATTATTCAAGCCGTAGGCAAGGTGCGTGAGCCAGAAAAGCTAGGTAACGGCGTTCGTTTGACAATCGTGTGCCCGAAAGAATTTCACCTTGATGAAGTGAAAATTGGCGACTCCATCGCAATTAATGGCGCCTGCATGACAGTTATCGCTAAAACCGAGGATAGTTTTCAGGTTGATGTAAGCGCTGAAAGCTTATCGAAAACTTGTGGTCTTGATACTTTCGGGGAAGTCAATCTCGAAAAAGCCCTCCGACTCGGAGATCGCGTCGACGGCCATTTGGTGAGCGGTCACGTCGATGGCGTGGGTTTAGTTGAATCCTTTGAACCTGTTGCCGAAAGCTATAAATTAGTGATTCTGGCGCCTGCGAAGCTTTCTTCTTACTTAACTTACAAAGGTTCGATTGCTGTCAATGGCGTTTCTTTAACAATCAACTCCGTTGAAGATACTTCTTTGGGTTCTCGCTTTACGATTAACCTTATTCCACACACGTTAGCTGTAACAACGTTAAAGAAACTTAAGGCGCAAGACTCTGTTAATTTAGAAGTCGATACAATCGCGCGTTACGTTGAACGTATGATGAACTTAAAAGAAAGTGCCGAAAACGACCTGTTCTAATCTAAAATAGGCCTGAAAGATTCTTTTGGTTGCTTTGCAACACAGTAAAGCGCAAAGGGAGTCACACAAAGTAGTCAAGGAGGTCACTATGCCGCAAGTTGATACCATCGAAAAAAACTTGAACGGAACATCGCTTCAAATCGGAATCGTTGTTTCTCGTTTTAATGAATATGCGGGAAAAGAGCTTTACGCGGCTTGCCTAGAAGAGCTCAAGCGCTTAGGCGTCTTCGAAGAACACATCACGAAAGTGACAGTTCCTGGGGCTCTTGAAGTGCCGCTTGCGTTATCGAAATTAGCGGGCACGGGCGAATACGATGCCTTGATTGCCTTGGGCGCCGTGATTAAGGGTGAAACCTATCACTTCGAACTTGTTGCCAATGAGTCGGCAGCTGGGATTTCGCGAGTTGCTCTCGATTACGGCATTCCTGTCGCCAATGGCATCTTGACTTGCTACAGCGACGAGCAGTGCAAAGAACGCACAAAGATTAAGGGAACCGACTGCGCACAGTGTGCCGTTGAAATGGCTAACCTCGTTGCCGAGTTTCCTGATGTCGACGAATTCGTAGATTACGCGGAAGAGTCCGATGACGACTAAACCACATTTACCACGGTCGGGCGCGCGAAGCCGTGCCCGAGAATTTGCTCTTTTGGGGGTCTATCAATCGGTGATTGACCCCGAAGCGGATTTCGCTGCGATTGACGCAGGGCTCTTGGATATTCTTTCTGATAAAGAGGAGCCGGCCTTTACCTGCGAACTCACAAGCGAAGATTTTGAAAAGTGCGATAAAGATTTTTATCGTGAAATTGTTCAGGGCGTTTTATCCGAACGCGATGAATTAATGGAGCTTCTCGCTCGCCATGTTGATCGAGACCCAGCGCGATTGTCCGTCATTGAAAGGTCGTGTCTGATGATTGGCGCTTGGGAGCTCAAACACTGCCTAGAAAACCCCTACCGCGTTATTATCAACGAAGCCGTCGAGCTTTCTAAGTTGTTCGGTGCCGACAAAGGCTACCGACTCGTCAATGGCGTTCTCGATAAAGTCGCTGCCGACGTGCGTAAAGAGGAAGTGGCGCCAAACTAAATCCTCCGAGCACGTACGCCAGTAAGAAAGGTCAATGTTCTCTAAAAGCAAGGGGAGGAAGAGTCATGGCGCAGTTTGGGGAATTTTCGATTATCGATCGCTATTTCACGCAAAGCTCATTTGGTACATGGGCTTCAAAAGGCGTGGGCGATGATTGCGCCATTATCGACGCAGGGTTAACGCGGCTTGCTGTCACAACAGATATGACAACGGTGGGCGTGCATTTTCCCGTCTCAACGCCAGCCGATGCCATTGGCTACAAAGCGCTTGCTGTGAATCTCTCGGACTTAGCTGCCGCAGGCGCAACGCCTCGCGCTTTCTTTCTTTCGATTGCGTTGCCCGATTGGGACGATGCGTGGCTTAAGAGCTTTACAGCAGGGCTAATGGAACTCTCTCGTGCGAGCAATTGCCCACTTTTGGGGGGAGACACGACACGCACAGCGCTTGTCGGAGAAAAACGGGCTCCAGCGAGTATCTCGATTACGGCTATCGGCGAATTGCCTTCTCGCATGGGATTAACACGGTCGGGCGCTGAAGTTGGTGACGACATTTGGGTTTCTGGAACATTGGGCGCTGCGTGGGCTGCGTTAGCACACCTAACAGGGCGCCTCACCCTTCCAGCTACAGATTATCCTGCCGCATTAAAGCGGCTTGAAAGACCCGAAGCACGCAATGCCTTAGGCACAGCACTCCTAAGCGCCGCAAGCGCTTGCGCGGATATTTCCGATGGCCTTGCGCAAGACTTAGGGCACATCCTTGAAAAAAGCGATGTGGCAGCGGACCTCTCGTTTGAAGCACTGCCAGCAGATGCTTCGATTGCCTCTTTAACAAAAGAAAATCGGCTTGAAGCGCTATTGGCAGGGGGAGATGATTACGAACTTGTTTTCACAGCGCCTCAAGAAAAACGCGGCCTTATTGAGCAAGCGAGTATCAGCGCGTTGACACCTGTGACACGGATTGGAAGAATTCGTGCGAAAGAGGAAAGCCTCCCGCACCTAATTGTGAAAGATGCCACAGGCGCCGTGCTGCAATTGAGAGCCACGGGCTTTGATCATTTTGCTTAAAGGAAAGTTAACAATGGGTTTAAAAGAAAAGTATTCGAAAGACAATCCCGCCAATCTTGTCCGTCCTGATTTGAAGTTTGTGTTCTCGTGCCCCGAGCATGCGGTGGCGACATTTTTTGGAGCCGGTCTTTTAAGACCAGCGCCAGGTACCTGGGGAACGTTTGCGGCGGTTCTTGTTTGGATCTTCTTCGTTAAAGTGATCGAACTTCCTGCTATGTTTTATATCGCTACTGTGGCGTTGGCGCTTTTACTTGGCGTTTGGGCAAGTGATAAAACAAGTGCGGATTTGGGTGTTCACGACGCAAGCTGCATCGTAATCGATGAAGTCGCCGGCGTTTGGTTAGTCCTTATGATGTTTCCTCAGCACCCAATTACTTGGATTGCTTCCTTTTTAGCTTTCCGCTTCTTTGACATCATGAAGTTTCCGCCCGCAGATAAAATCGATCAGAAATTTAAAGGCGCTAAAGGCATTATGGCTGACGACATCGTCGCCGCTCTCTGGGCGATTGTTGCGCTCACCATTTTTGATAAAGCGGCAGGGCGCTTTGGCTATACCTTCTTAGGACTTCTCTCGTGAGTGAAGAAACTTTCGAGCTCGCCACAAAACTTGGTGAGGCCGCGAAACTGCGTGCAGTGAAAATTGCCACAGCAGAAAGCTGTACGGGGGGTCTCATTTCGGCAGCCATCACAGAGGTTGCGGGTTCTAGCGCTTGGTTTGACCGAGGCTTTGTGACCTATACGCCAGAATCTAAGATGGAAGTTCTCGGTGTAAGAGAAGAGGCTCTTAACAACTACGGCGTTGTAAGCGAAGAAACCGCTCGCGAGATGGCCCTTGGCGCCATCGCTCATTCAAAGGCTACTCTTGCTGTTTCTGTCACGGGCGTCGCCGGTCCCACAGGCGGAACAGAGAAAACCCCCGTTGGAACGGTGTGTTTTGGCTTTGCCTTTAAAACCGAGAAAGCCGTCTGCACAGAATCTGCGACGCAGTGCT
>CAVCTI010000009.1:0-1942 GCA_963604755.1 Duodenibacillus sp.
GGGAATTTTTCAGAAATTTAAAATCAAAGACGCGTCTGAGGAGGCGTACGCCCTACTAGATACGAAAAGCCGCTACACGAAGCAAACGTCGAGTAGCGGCTTTCCTTTTTAAGGAGAACTTCGGTATTTTACTTCTCAGCACGCGCTTCGAGCGCCGCGATAGCAGGAAGTGTCTTACCTTCGAGGAATTCGAGGAAGGCGCCACCACCCGTGGAGATGTAACTGACTTTATTTGTAATACCAAAGACGCTTAAAGCATTGATGGTGTCGCCACCGCCAACGATAGAGAAGGCGCCTTCTGCAGTACGCTTAGCGATTGCTTCGCCAAGAACACGTGTACCATCGGCAAAGGGCTTCATTTCAAAGACGCCCACAGGTCCATTCCAAACAATGGTTTCGGCCTTCGCGATCACATCGGCTAAAGCCTTCGCTGAATTCGGACCAACGTCCAAAATCATCTCGTCGTCAGCGATATCGTCAACATTGCAAACGCGATGCTCGGCTGTTTCGCTAAATTCTTTGGCAACGACCACGTCTGTGGGAAGCGGCAATGTAGCGCCTTTTTCGGCAAGCTTAGCAAGAACGTTCTGGCATTCCTCAACAAGCTCAGGCTCGGCAAGCGAGTTACCAATCTTATGTCCTGCGGCCAAAAGGAATGTGTTGGCAATACCACCACCGACGATTAACTGATCGACCTTCTCGGCTAAATTACTCAAAATCGTCAACTTCGTAGAAACCTTCGAGCCACCAACGATGGCAACGAGCGGATGCTTGGCTTCAGCAACGGCCTTGGTTAAAGCACCGATTTCAGCGGCCATCAAGGGACCTGCGCAAGCGATTGGCGCGAAGCGGGCAACACCTTCTGTAGAGGCCTGTGCGCGGTGCGAGGTACCAAAGGCATCATTGACATACACATCGCAAAGGGCAGCGTACTTTTTTGCAAGTGCTTCGTCGTTTTTCTTTTCGCCCTTGTTGCAGCGGCAGTTTTCGAGCATGACGAGCTCGCCAGGTTTAACCTCAACGCCATCGAGGTAGTTACGCACGAGCTTCATGGGCTTACCAACGAGTTCGCTCATGCGAACGGCGATAGCGGCTAAGCTATCGGCGCGTTCATTGAATTCCCCTTCTTTCGGGCGACCAAGATGGCTCATCACCATCACAGCAGCACCCGCGTCTAGAGCGAGACGAATCGCCGGAACGCTAGCGACAAGGCGCTTTTCATTGGTGATACGACCTTCATCATCACGCGGTGCATTTAAGTCAGAGCGGATAAGAACTCGCTTTCCATCTAAGAGACCGGCCTGCGCCAAAGATTCGAGTGTTTTAACTTTCATTTTTCTATTTCCTTAAGAATAAAAACTCTCTTGTGTGTTCCCTTTTTCGGTTTTCACACGGGACTAACTAAGTTATTTTATTTTTTTTGGAGTAACCCTAATGCTTTTTCAATGACATTATCCACAGTAAAGCCAAAATGTTTCCAAAGCTCTCCTGCGGGCGCTGACTTCCCATAGGTATCAATACCGATGACGGCGCCATTGCCACGAAGATACTTATACCAAAGAGGCGTAACCCCGGCTTCGATGGCTAAAACGGGAACACCCTCGGTAAAGACGCTATCGCGATAGGCTTTATCTTGGCTATCGAAAACTTCCATCGATGGCATCGAAACAACACGCGCCTGGATGTTTTGTGCGGCAAGTAACGCACGGGCCTGCATCGCAAGAGGCAACTCTGAGCCACTAGCGGCAAGAATAATCGCAGCCTTTCCTACGCCCAAAGGCGCCTCAGAGACAACATATCCACCCTTAGCAATCGTATCGGCATCGACTTCGTCACGATCTGTGAAAGCGATTGTCTGGCGTGAAAGGATGAGGGCACTTGGTCCCTCTTTGCGGCTTAAAGCCTCAGCCCACGCTAGAGTCGTTTCAATCGTGTCTGCCGG
>CAVCTI010000009.1:1957-3425 GCA_963604755.1 Duodenibacillus sp.
CAACAAGGTTCGGGATAAGTCGTAAGCTTGATGTGTGTTCAATCGGCTGATGCGTCGGACCGTCCTCGCCCACGCCTAAAGAGTCGTGTGTGAAAACGAAGATATTACGAATTCCCATGAGAGCAGCCATTCTCACGGCATTGCGTTCGTAATCAGAGAATGTGAGGAACGTTCCCGAATAAGGAATCAGGCCCCCATAAAGCGCAATACCGTTACCGATAGCAGCCATCGCAAATTCGCGCACGCCAAAGCTTGCATGACGCCCCAAGGGATTTTCCACTGAGAAAGGTTGAACGCCCTTCCACGCTGTTAAGTTCGATCCCGTTAAGTCAGCCGATCCGCCAAAAAGTTCTGGTAGGGCTGGCGCTATAGCATTGAGTGCCTTTTGGCTTGCCTTGCGTGTTGCAACGCTTTCGTGCGCCACTTGCGCTGCGCAAAGCTCTTCAAAAATAACCTTGTCGAAATCTTCGGGCAAATCCCTAGCAAGGCGCCGCTTTAATTCAGAGGACTCTTTCGGATAGGCCTTTTCATACTTGGCAAACATCGCGTTGTAGTCGGATTCAAGTTTTGCACCCGCTTCGCGCGCGTCCATTGCTTCGTAGATTTCTTGTGGAACTTCAAAAGGCCCATACTTCCAACCGAGGTTTTCGCGTGTGGCGGCAATCTCTTCTGCGCCAAGCGCTGCGCCATGGCATTTAGAGGTTCCAGCCAAATTGGGGCTTCCCTTACCGATTGTCGTTTTCGCGATAATCAAAACGGGCTTATCGGTACGTAATTTGGCCTCAGCAATGGCCTTATCGACCGAATCAATGTCGTGCCCGTCAACGGGACCAATCACTTTCCAGCCATAGGCCTCAAAGCGAGCACGGGTGTCGTCAGCAAGCCAACCCTTGACATTGCCATCGATGGAAATGCCGTTATCGTCATAGATGGCAATTAATTTATTGAGTTTCCAAACGCCAGCAAGAGAACACGCTTCGTGGCTTAGGCCTTCCATCATGCAGCCGTCACCCAAGAAAACATAGGTTCTGTTATCAATGACAGGGAAGCCTTCGCGGTTAAATTCTGCGGCAAGCATCTTTTCGGCTAGCGCCATACCAACAGCGTTGGCAATGCCTTGTCCTAAAGGGCCTGTGGAAGTTTCAACTCCTGGAACAACGCCGTATTCGGGGTGCCCCGGGGTACGGCTTCCAAACTGGCGAAACGCCTTGATATCATCGATAGTGAGGTCGTATCCCGTTAGATGCAAGAGTGCGTACTGCAACATCGAACCGTGGCCATTGGAAAGAATAAAGCGATCTCGCCCAATCCACTTAGGATCTTTCGGATTGTGACGCAAGTGCTTGGTCCAAAGAGCAATGGCGATATCGGCCATTCCCATTGGCATTCCTGGGTGTCCGCTTTTCGCTTTTTCAATGGCATCCATACTGAGGGCGCGCACGGCGTTAGCCACGCAATAAACACAGAC
>CAVCTI010000010.1:0-2432 GCA_963604755.1 Duodenibacillus sp.
AGTTAACCGTGAATTGATGCGCTGTCGCTACTGCATACGACATGAATTGGGTCTTTGCCCCAAATTAAATGCAAGAAATAAGGGCGACAAAGAACTCTTTAAATTAACCAATGGCGGGCACATGAAGCCTGAACCAATGACGTTTGTTGACCCGAAGGGCTTTCACTATAAGGCCTCGTTTGACTGCAAGGCCTGTGAAATGATTCTCACCTTAGAAAAGAGCCCCGTAGGAAAAGAATAAGGCTCTAACCCTTTTCTTTTAATGCTTCAAAAGCCTGCGCTAAAAAGAGCTTTAGGCGATTATCGACATTGGTTTCCGAAGTGCCTGGCTCAAAGTCAATCGCGCAAAGATTGGCATCGGCATAAGTTTCTCGCAATTCGCGGATCACGCCCTTTCCTGTCACGTGATTGGGTAAACACCCAAAGGGCTGCAAGCAAAGAACATTCGGGACCCCTGCGTTTAAGAATTCAATCATCTCAGCAGTAAGTAGCCACCCTTCCCCTGCCTGCTGCCCAGGACTTACGATTCCCTTTAGTCCCAAGACTAAGTCTTTCGTCGAAATCACGTCTCCTACGGGAGTACCCTTTAACGCCTCACGCAAAACATTTCTGTAGCCTTCAAAGAACTTGAGGAGGAACCACGAGGCGATGCCTTTCACTTGAGAGCCTCCCATCTTCTTTGCTTGCCAAACGTAGTCGCACAGGCAATAGTGAAAGAACATCGTGAGGTCCCCGATGTGGGGTTCGGCGCCAGAAGCGATTAAACGGTCTAGGATCGCTTGATTGGCGGCTGGGTGGTACTTGAGTAGGATTTCTCCCACAAGTCCCACAGCGGGCTTTTTAACGGCGTCTAGAGGGATTTTCTTAAAGTCAGCCGCTATTGCATTCAAAGTTTGACGCAATGCCGATTTACTCTCGGGAATGTTTCTTGAAAGTTTCTCTTGCCAAAGCTTTAGTAAGGCGACACTTGCCCCTTTCTCGATTTCGTGTGCCCGTGTATACAAAGAAAGCCGCTGCAGCGCATCCCCACACAAAAGAGCTCGCATTAAGTGGCGCATTCCAGAAAAGTTAATATCAAGTGTTTCGGTTCCTAAGTGACCCGCAGAGAGGCTTACAACCGGGACCTTCTTACAGCCCACATCGTCTAACGCCCAACGCATCAGTGTCGTGTAGTTACTTGCGCGGCAGGGCCCGCAGGTTTGCGCAAGTAGCACTGCATCCTTTTCTTTATTGAAATTCGGGTCATTGAGAACGGCATCTAACAATTGACCGATCACGACAATCGCCGGATAACACGCGTCGTTATTGACGTGCTTTAGGCCCAAATCAAGCGACTCAGGTCGCGCCTTATCAAGGAGCTTCACATTCCAGCCTAAGTCATTGAAAGCACCGACCAAAATCGGAAAGTGAATCGGTGCCATCTGTGGCGCATAAAGCGTTCTTCCCTCTTTTTGAATATTCTCCCGTGTGAAAACGGCTTCGGGGCTCTCAACTCGCTCTTTCTTTTTAAAGGTAATCGGGACTTCTTTTACGGCGTCTTTCGCTAGTAGCTCTTGACTTCTTGAGCGCTCACTTAATGCGGCCAACAAGGACTTTAAGCGAATACGGGCCGCTCCCAAGGTATCAGCCTCATCAATTTTCAGTTGCGTATAAAGTTTTCCGGCCCTTTCTAAAATCCGAGAGACTTCTTCGGAGGTGATCGCGTCCAGGCCGCACCCGAAACTTACTAACTGCACAAGTTCCGTGTTCGGTGTCTTCGCAACTAACGATGCCGCTCGATACAAACGACTGTGAAATGTCCATTGATTGACAACATCGGTTTTTTCAATGTCGTCGGCTAAAAAGGAAATCGCATCTTCTGAAACAATATCCGCGCCCATCGACTCAATAAGAGCAGGGATGCCATTGGAAATTAAAGGATCAACGTGATACGGGTGACCTGCCAATATCACTAACGGGCGATCGCTTTTACGGTGAGCGTCCCAAAGCGCTTTTCCGATACTTTCAAGCGCCATCGTGTATTCGCATTGGGCTTTGCGAGCGGCTACGATTGCTTTTCGAATTTCTGTTTCTTCTAAAGTGGGGAAACTTTCTTTGATAGCCGCTAAGACCGTAGCATCGTTTTGAAGATCTAAGAAAGGAGTCAAAATCTTTAATTTCGGATAGGTGCTTCGCATATTTAGGCGCAGCGCCTCGGGGTACCCCGCCACGACAGGACACGCATACCTGCCATCGGCCTCATCAAAGGGCCGTCCTTCGCGCGGCACACAGGGAAGCCACACAGTATTAACACCATTTTGAGCGAGGTCAGTGACGTGAGCATGTGCGAGCTTCGCTGGAAAGCATAAACTCTGAGACGGAATTGTGGCTGTGGCGTCCGTCAATTTCTTTTTTTCTGATGGCGACGATAAGTGGACGGCAAACCCCAACTC
>CAVCTI010000011.1:0-2637 GCA_963604755.1 Duodenibacillus sp.
TGAGTTTTGAATTGCGCTTTATTGGGTTTAAATAGTGCAAATCCGGATTGGCTTCAAATTGCTCGTGCGCTGCGGATTCTGGGAATCCTTTTGTCGAGAATTTTGTTGACATTTTTTGACAGAAAATCGTCGTATTCCACCCCGTTAAGGCTGGGATTTGGCGGTTCTTTAAGAATTGGATCTTGGAAAAGGACGAAACAGCCCAAAACTACTAAGGCGTTCGTATAGTCTCACTCACAGGGAAAGTTCTATTAAATAAAACCTATATGAAAAAACCGGGGCCAAACTGCGCCCCGAGGTTCAAGGAGAGAAGATAAATGCCCAACTATTACATACCGATTACGTGCTTGGCAGCCTTGAGATAATTAGTGTTCGCCATCTCGCTAATACCTAAAGCGTCCACTGCACCCTTCATCGCGTCATAGTTCTCGCTTTCGCAGCAGGCGGTTTCGACTAAGGCGCCGTTAAACCAAACCTGAGCGTACTCGCAGATAACGCCATTGACGCTAAACCCAAAACGTTTTTTCTCGACGGTGACCAATGCCATATCTGCATTGGCTCGTACCATGTCGCAGAATTCCTCAAAGGTATACGTGGGCTTATCGAGTGCCATCGTAACCTTTAAATGTGTGAGGATTTCAGAAAGTTCATCACGAGAAACCGGGAACTGGAATTTTCCGCGTGGCTGGAAGATTTCAAAACCTTCAGGTGTTTCACCAGTTTTTGTCTTGATATCCAAGAGGCCATCACGAACTTTGACGTTCGCCTCATTGGTGTGACGTGAAAGGATGTAGGTTTCAGCAGGCATCACACGAGCCTTAAAGAGCTGGGCCTTGCAGCACCACATATGTTCGATCACACTCTTAATGATGTCTTTACCAAAGACACGGAATTCAGCACGAGGAACAAGCTTTAATGCGTCTTCTTTCGAGGTAGCAACGTTTTTTGCATAGCTATCAGCCATAGTGTGTCTCCTTATTCCTTGTCTTTCCAAGTGCTATAGGGATGAGCGACGAGATTGGAATTAAAGTAGCGTGGGTCTCCAGAAACCTCTTTACCAATCCACTCGGGCTTTTTAAAGTCCTGATCTTCGCTCTTAAGTTCAATTTCGGCAACGATTAAACCTTCGTTAACGCCGAAGAACTCGTCAATTTCCCAAATGAAGTCGCCCATCGGAACCTTGTAGCGTTTCTTTTCAATAATCGGTTTTTCCGCCAAGTTATCGAGCATTGCAACGCAATCGTCATACGGAATCTGATATTCGAATTCCATACGTGTGACACCCACTGTGGGACCCTTGACCGTAATCACAGCTTTTTCACCGACTGTGCGAATGCGCACAGTCCGTTCTTTGATGCTATTGAGATAACCCTGCCGATAATGAACACCCTGTGCGAGGGCGCGCCAAGCGTCGCCGACGACAAGGAATTTGCGTTCGATTTCCTTTGCCATGATGAAGTCCTTTGAGATATACGCCGGATACTCGCCTCCGACATGCGTTGATTCGGATATGAATCACATTCCTACTACTAATGATGATTTTGACGCATCTGAGAGATCCAAAAGGACGTAAATCTAAATCCATCCCATAAAGTTTTTTTATTGATTTTAACGGGCAAAAAAAGGCGGGCTACTGCCCGCCGAAAAGAGGTCTCGTCTGGAAAATCAATTAGAAGAACCCTGGGCAGACACCCAACCAAACAAAGTATGTTGCACCAGCGATCAGGAGAAGTCCCCAATAAAGAACTGACATCACGAATCCATAACGGAATGATTCACCCATCGTGTATTTATTAGTGCCATAAAGCATGGCATTAGGTTTAGCGTTAAAGGGAAGCGACCAGCAAACGTTAATACAAAGAGCAATGGGGAGCGCGAGGGAAAGGATATCAATTTTTAGCGTTTGCGCAATACCTATTACAATCGGCATAAAGATTAGCGTTCGCATATTCTTACTTTGGAAGATGAAGTGGCTAGCAATAAAGATTGCAGTGAGTAAGGCGTAGAGCGTAAAGTAACTCATCGTCTTCATGCCAAGACTTTCCATCATTTCTACAGTAAGAACGTTCATAAGTTTCGTAGCTGTAAGACCTGCACCAAGCGAGTAGGCTCCCGCCGAGAAGATCATCAGGTGCCAGGGGATATCCACGTCATTCCAGGAAAGCAGTTTGAACTGCGGAGCAAGCATCACGGTTGCACCTAACATCGCTACGACCGTGGCATTTAAACCATGGATTTTATCTGTAGCCCAAACAAGAAGGACGATTAAAAAAACGATAGCGGCTTTAACTTCGTTTTTCTTCACGGGCCCTAATTCAGAGTAGGCCTTGGCAAGAGCCTCCCGACCTCCGGCTAATTTGGGTTCCTTGTCTTCTTCTTTAAGAGGAAATACAAAACGCACGCCAATAAGGTAAGAGAGAATGCCAAAGGCAAGAACAAGCGGAAAACCTGCTGCGAACCAATCAAAATAATAAATCGAAACACCAGCACCTGCGAGAATAGCTACACCCAAAAGGTTAGCGCCAGAACCCGTCATAAAGGTGTTGCAACTCGCGTTAATCATCACCAAGTTATGTAAAACTAGGTTACGGGCAAAGTTATTGGTTGTATCGGTACCAGGAGCGCCGTACACAGCAG
>CAVCTI010000012.1:0-9942 GCA_963604755.1 Duodenibacillus sp.
CCCAATTACAGTGTATCTTCGGCTGAAGTGATTATTCCAGCCGCTGACCTTTCCGAGCAGATTTCGACTGCTGGTACGGAAGCTTCGGGTACAGGCAATATGAAGCTTGCGTTAAACGGTGCCATAACGATTGGTACCGAAGATGGAGCCACAATCGAAATGCGCGACAGTGTCGGCGCTGACAATATGTTTATCTTCGGCAACACGGCCGCTCAAATCGATAAATTGCGTCGCGAAGGCTACAACTCACGTAGTCTCTATGAAAATGACGCAAAGCTTCGCCGCGTCTTAGACATGATTCGTAACGGCTACTTCTCACCCGAGCAAAGAGATCGCTATGCCGATATCTTTTCTGTGTTAATCGATCACGGCGACTACTACATGCTCTTAGCTGATTACGCAAGCTACATTGATGCGCAAGCCAAAGCCGAGGCCCTTTATGCTGACCCGATGGCATGGGCAAAGAAAGCCCTTTTAAATATTGCTGGTATGGGACCGTTTAGCTCGGACCGTACGATTCGCGATTATGCGTGTGGCACCTGGAACATGGAAAAGTATTTACGTAAGTAATTTTGCAGGAGGGAAAAGGGATGAAGCAGGTAATGACACTAGAACGCTCTGAAGTGGACGCCCTTTTGCGAGCCGAACACGGAGACGCTTTTGCCGCCTTGGGGCCGCACCGCGTCAAACGCAGCTGGTTTGTGCGTGCGGTGCTACCGAACGCGAAGGCCGTGACCGCGGTCGATCCGAAAACGTTAAAGCCGATTGCTACGTTTAAGGAACTTGTTCCAGGCTACTTTGAAGCACAAATGAGCGCAAAAAAGAGTATTACTTATAAGTTGCGTATTGATTGGGGGTCGGCTGTTCAAATCACCGATGACCCGTATCGCTTCGGGACCATTATTCCTGAAGATGACTTATGGCTTCTATCTGAAGGTACACATCTACGCCCTTGGAATTGGTTTGGTGCACATCCCACAGAAATCGCAGGCGTCAAAGGCGTCACCTTTGCTCTCTGGGCGCCAGGGGCTCGCCGCGTAAGCGTCGTAGGAGACTTTAACAGTTGGGATGCACGTCGCGCCCCGATGCGTCTTCGTGGGAATTCTGGCGTTTGGGAAATCTTTTTACCGGGAGTCAAAGCCGGCGAGTGCTACAAGTACGACATTATCTCTGCCACTGGCGAACACCTACCTTTAAAGGCAGACCCTTATGCCTTCCGTATGGAATTGCGCCCGGGGACGGCCTCCATTGTTGCCGATTTGCCCAAGAGCCCCGCAGCTGTGAAAGTCGACGATATCAACGGCTTTAATAAGCCAATGAGTATCTATGAAGTGCATTTAGGCAGTTGGAAGCGCCACCCAAACGAGCGATTCTTTTATAACTGGGAAGAGCTTGCGGAAAATCTCGTCGGTTACGTGAAGGAAATGGGATTTACCCATGTTGAACTCCTTCCCGTAAGCGAACACCCCTTTGATGGCTCGTGGGGCTATCAAGCCTTAGGGCTTTATGCGCCGAGCTCTCGCTTTGGTGCGCCCGAAGGCTTTGTGCATTTTGTGAATGCCTGCCACGAGGCGGGCATTGGTGTCATTGTCGACTGGGTGCCAGCGCACTTTCCCAAAGATGACCATGGACTCGCTCGCTTTGTAGGCGAACCGCTTTACGAGCATGCCGATCCCAAAGAAGGCGAACACAAGGATTGGGGAACCTATATCTATAACCTCGGACGTCGCGAAGTGCTCGAATACCTTGTGGGTAACGCACTATTCTGGGCTGAAGTGTATGGTGTTGATGGATTGCGCGTCGATGCGGTGGCTTCGATGCTTTATCGCGACTATTCGCGTAAAGACGGCGAGTGGATTCCGAACATTTACGGGGGCCGTGAAAACCTCGAATCCATCGCTTTCTTGCGTCGTGTGAACGAAATACTTGGCTCAGAAGAACCTAAAGTCGCAACTTTCGCTGAAGAGTCCACCGCTTGGCCGATGGTCTCTCGTCCGCCTTCGATGGGGGGCCTCGGGTTCCATTACAAGTGGAACATGGGCTGGATGCACGACGTTTTAAGTTATATGCATGAAAACCCAGTTCACCGTCGTTGGCATCACAACGAGTTGACCTTCGGACTTTTGTACGCTTACTCAGAAAACTTTATTTTGCCGCTCTCGCACGATGAGGTTGTGCATGGGAAAGGATCGTTACTTGAGAAGATGTCAGGAGATGACTGGCAAAAGTTTGCAAATCTCCGCGCCTTCTACGGCTTTATGTGGGCCTACCCTGGAAAGAAACTTCTTTTTATGGGAGGCGAGTTCGCACAACGCCACGAGTGGAACGATAACGGAGAACTTGATTGGTATCTCTTGCAATACGAAAGCCACAAAGGCGTTCAAAAACTTGTTGCAGATTTAAATTGCCTCTTAAAGGCCAATCCCGCGCTCTATGAAAAGGATTGCGAATACGGTGGCTTTGATTGGCTCGATGTTGACGACAAAGACAATTCCGTGATTGCCTTTGCGCGTTGGGGAGTATCGGGCGACGAATTTGTGATTTGCATTTCCAATTTCACGCCCGTTGTTCGCCACAACTACCGTATTGGGGTTCCGAAGGTCGGAACCTATCGCGAAATCATGAATACCGATAGTTCTTACTATTGGGGTAGTAACGTGGGAACCTCAGAATTCGCAGCCGTGGATTCCGAACCCGTTGCCGCCCACGGTCGCGAGCAGTCGATTAATCTCACATTGCCGCCTCTCGCGACGGTGTATCTCAAATGGCATCGTTAGAAAGTTTGATAAAAAAAACGTGCAATAAAAATCACCCCGGTCTCTTTGTCGATGAAGCCGGGGCTGATTTTGTTCTTTATAGCGAGCACGCCCAAAGCGTTGCAGTTGAAATCTTTTCTGAGGTCGAGTCAAGGCTTTTCCCCCTTCAAAAGGAAGGCAATCTTTGGCGGGTGCGCCTCGATGGTGTTGAGCCTGGGATGCGCTACGGCTATCGCGTAAAAAGCGATGGTTCTTGGGGCTCAAAGGAAAGCGACTCTCTTTTACTTGACCCTTATACCCGAAGCTATGCCGGGTGCTACGACAAAAAGGTAACGGCAGGCGCCGCAGGACTTTTTAGTGTTATTCCCCAAAAGGACACTTTTGATTGGGAAGGAGACACTTCGCCTCAAACCCCAATCGAGAAAACCGTTTTTTACGAGACGCACGTTAAGGGCGCAACAAAGCTTAATTTTGAAATTGCGGACTCTGAACGGGGCACTTACGCGGGACTCGCAAGTGAGGCGTTTATTTCTCACATCAAGGCTTTGGGCGTTACCACTCTTGAACTTCTTCCCATTTTTGAATTTATCGATGAAGACAGGCTTGTTGCTAAGGGTCTAAAAAACTTCTGGGGCTATAACCCAGTGGGATTTTTCGCTCCGACGCGCCGTTACGCGAAAAATAAAGAAGCGGCAGCCGATGAATTCCGCAGTATGGTCAAGAAACTTCATGCCGCAGGCATCGAAGTGATTCTCGATGTGGTCTACAACCACATGGCAGAGACCGATGAAACGGGGCCCACATTAAATTTCCGAGGTATCGACAATAGCGTTTACTACAAAATTCGCGAAGACGACCCGAATCTTTATGTGAATTTCACAGGTTGCGGGAATACGTTTAACGTTTCGCACCCAGCCGCCCTTGACCTCATTTTGGATTCTTTGCGTTATTGGGTTTGCGCCATGCATGTCGATGGCTTTCGCTTTGACCTTGCATCAACCCTAACGCGGGAAAGTGCGTTTCTTGAGAGAATCAAAGCTGATCCCGTTTTACGCGGCGTAAAACTGATTGCAGAGCCTTGGGATATTGGTCCTGATGGCTATCGCTTAGGACGGTTTGGCGCTCCCTTTAGCGAATGGAACGATAAGTTCCGTGATGATATGCGGGCCTTTTGGCTTACGCATTCGGTCGGCATCGGAGCCCTTGCGCAACGGCTTTGCGCTTCAAGCGAAATCTTTCACTTCGCAGGACGCGCCCCACAAGCGAGTTTAAATTTCATCACAGCGCACGACGGCTTTACCTTAGCTGACCTTGTAAGCTACGCGGGAAAACACAATGACGCCAATGGCGAAGCCAATCGCGATGGCACAGACTGCAATTTCAGTGTGAACTGTGGCGTAGAAGGCGAGACAGGGAACGTCGATATCGTGCGTCGTAGAAAATTACTGCGTCGTGCGCTTTTAGCGAGTCTCTTCTTTTCTCAAGGCACTCCAATGCTTTTAGGTGGCGATGAAATCTCGCACACCCAAGAAGGAAACAATAACGCCTATTGCCAAGATAACACGACAACGTGGATCGATTGGGATATTCGTGAATCCGATGATGAAAGAGCGTTTATTGCGAAGCTCGCCGAGATTCGTAACGCCTATCCGCAATTAAGGTCAACGGCGTGGCTTACAGGCGATAGCGTCAACGGTATACGCGACGTTGTTTGGCTCAATAGTCAAGGCCGCGAGATGCGCCACGACGAGTGGGATAGGGGCGCAGACACCTTAGGGGCTCTTTTTGGTAGAAGTGATGCAGCAGAAAGGCTTCTCATTTACTTTTATCGAGGCGGACACCCCGAGGAAATCACCTTGCCCGATGGGCACTGGTCTCAAATTCTTCGTAGCGATAAAGAGAGAGACGAAACTAAACAGGCCGTTCCAAAAACAATCACGCTTACAGAACCTACGGTTTTGGTTTTCACAGAAACCCTGCGAGGTTTTGCTAGAGAAAGTGGTGTTCTTTTGCACGTCACGTCACTACCGAGCGTTTTTGGTTCTGGCGACTTTGGTCGCGAAGCGCGAAGCTTTGTGGATTGGTTAAAGGCGGCCCATCAAAGCCTGTGGCAAGTTTTACCTTTGACAGTAACAGGAGAGGGAAATTCTCCTTATATGGGAGCCTCGGTCTTTGCAGGTAACGAACTCTTTATCGAGTTCGAAGACTTGGCACTCAAAGGCTACAGCGTTCTTTCTGAATTAAAAGAAACGCCGCATTTTGCAGAAGACCGTGTCGACTTTACGGCGGTTTCTTCTTGGAAGATGAAACTCCTTGAGCGAGCGGCTTCTCGCTTTTTTAACCAAAAGATTCTGCCTGAGTCGTATCTTACCTTTATCGAAAAAGAGGCCGTTTGGCTCAATGACTATGCGCTATTTCGCGCAATTTCTTCCGAGCAAGAGTCCTTTGGCCGAGGCAAATGGCAAGAGTGGCCTGAGAAATTACGAGATCGCGACAGGCTGGCTTTAGAAAAGGCCGAAATTCGTTTAGCCACAAGCATCAATTTCTGGCGCTTTACGCAGTGGGTCTTTGCCGAGCAAATAAAGGCCTTAAAGGACTACGCACACGCGCGAGGGGTTCGCATTTTGGGAGACCTCCCAATTTTTGTATCTCCCAATAGCGCGGATGTTTGGGCGCATCGTGAGCTTTTCGTTTTGGATAAAGCGGGAAATCCCGAGGTTGTCGCAGGAGTTCCGCCCGATTACTTTAGTCCCACGGGGCAACTCTGGGGCAATCCCTTGTACGATTGGAAGGCACACCGAGAAAGTGGATACGCGTGGTGGAAGGCAAGAATTGCTCGTGCCGCCACGCTTTACGATGTGCTTCGTATCGATCACTTTAGAGGCTTTGAGTCGTTTTGGTCCGTGCCTGCAGAAAGTGAAACGGCTCTTGATGGCCATTGGGAAAAGGGCCCTGGAAAAGAACTCTTTGATGCCGCTAAAGAAAGCGCTCCACACTTATCCTTTATCGCTGAAGACCTAGGCGTTATCACCGAAGAGGTCGACAAGTTAAGAGAAGCACTCGACTTTCCTGGGATGCGCGTTTTGCAGTTTGCCTTTGATGGAAAAACGGAGAACCCGCACTTGCCAGGTAACGTTGTAGAAAACGCCGCCTACTACCCGGGAACCCACGACAATGACACGATTCTCGGCTGGTACGAGAGCTTGGATGAGAAAACAAAGGCGCAAGTCTTTGATTTCTTAGGACGACCCGAGTCGGTTTCAGAGGCGGCTATCGCTGCTGTTTTCCATTCAAGGGCGCGTTATGCCATGACTTTGGCGCAAGACGTTTTAGGGCTTGGCTCTGAGGCGCGTATGAATCGACCGGGAGATGCCACAGGGTCTTGGGGTTGGAGAATGAGGCGAGGTGCGCTAAGTGAGGCTATCGCAGAAAAACTTGCTAACCTCACAGAGCTATCATCGCGAAACGCAAAAGAAGGGATAAAAGACAGCGTGATCTAGTTTCGGGAGACGCGTTTAAAACGCTAGGAAAGGAAAGAACTATGCGGCGAAAAGTTACGAGATTGCTCACTTTTTTCTCAGTCATTTTTGTGGCAGGTTTGGGACTTTCCGAAAGCGCTTTGGCAGAGACATTTTCTCGACCGATAACCGGTCTCGTTCTCTCTGGGGGAGGAGCTCGAGGCTTGGCGCACATCGGCGTTTTAAAGGCGCTTGAAGAGCTTTCTATTCCTGTCGATTGCATTACCGCTACGAGTATGGGCGCTCTTGTCGGTGGCGGTTATGCTGCTGGCTACAAAGCAACGGAAATCGAAAAGATTACGCTAGCCATTAATTGGAATCGGATGTTTTCGCCGCGACCTGAAAGGCGAGAACTTAAGTGGCGAGCCAAACAGGACGATGACGCAGGCTTAGGTCGCAACGTTCGTCTCGGGATTTCCAAAGATGGGTTAAAAGCGCCAGGAGGCCTCGTTCCCACGAATGAACTCGCGCTGTTTTTAAATCGCAATATGAGTTTTACCGATAAGGTAAAGAACTTTGCCGACCTCTCGATTCCATTTAGAGCCATATCCACCGATCTCTTAACAGGAAAGCGTGTCGTGTTATCTGAAGACATTGCTTTATCGGACGCGATGCTTGCCTCGATGTCAATTCCTGCGGCATTTAAACCCGTGCAATACAAAGGGATGTACCTTTGCGATGGATGCTTGGTGGATAATCTACCTGTTGAAGAAGCGCGACACATGGGCGCCAAGCGTCTCATTGTCATTAATGTGGGAACACCACTTTCGGGAGCCGATGGCCTTAAAAGCATTCCTGGCATCATGTCTCAGGTTGTCAATATCCTCACAGAACAAAATGTCGAGCGTTCTTTAAAGAGCATCCGTGAGGAAGATGTCTTAATTGTTCCTGACTTAAAAGACTACAGCGCAGGAAGTTTTGACAAAGCCAAGGAAATTATTGACGCTGGCTACAAAGCTGTCATGGACAATAAGGAAAAACTAAAAGACTTTATGGTAAGCGACGAAAGATTTTACGCTTGGCACCAAACCCGTAAGACTCGCTTACAACCCAAGCACGAGCACCATATTACGAAGATTGTTGTTAAAGGCAATCGCGAGATCTCCACAGAAAGCATCATCAACGCGGCCGATATCGATATCACGAAGCCCGTGAACACCGAGGACGTTGAGCAAGGCGTAAGACGGCTCTGGGGCACCGATCGCTTTGAGAAGATTTCGTATCGCTTCGATCACGGAGAATTCGGCGATGTTCTCATTCTTGAGCCGCATGAATGGGAATGGGGACAGTCTGTGATGAAGTTTGGTGCAACAGTTCAAACGGACTTTGTGAACGAAGCGCGCTATGGCATCGTTGGTGCCTACACGCTAGGGGCCTTAAATAAATGGGGAGGGGAATGGAATCTACAGGCGCAGTTTGGAAATAAGCGCTATGTATTTACAGATTTCTTCCAACCGCTCGGAGCAGGAAGCTCCTGGTTTGTCCGCCCGTATGCTGGCTACGAACATCGCTTCATTGATGTGTATTCAGCGAACTCGGGCGACCATATTTTGTCTGAGATACGTCGCGTGAGTTCCGAAATCGGTCTTGATTTGGGGTTTGAGGTTGCACGCTCTGCGCGATTAGCAGCCACCATTGGCGGTAAACGCACATCCTTTAGAGCGCGTCGCGGTAACACAAGAGGCATCAATAGTACGCGTGATGGCTTTGCTTCCATTGAGTTCGCCTATGACACATTGGACGATGTGGATTTTCCAAAAAGTGGCGCGAAATTGACGGGCCGCTATGGCGTCATGCTCAACAACGAGCATGATCGCTTCTACGAAATCGCAGGCATTATCCCGTGGGCCATTACAAAGGATTGGACGGCAGTCGCTTCAGGATTTGTTGGGAAAGCCATCCGTAACGAGTATTACTCTAGAGGTGGCATCTTCTCTTTAACTGGGGCCCCTCACGATCGCTATTTAGGTCAAAAGGTTATTTCTGGCGCTGTGCACCTTTCACGCTCTGTTAACGACATCCTTCCTGCACCATTTCCTGTGTATGTGGGTCTGACCGCTGAAGGTGCTCGTCTTTGTAACGAAGGCGGCAAAGCCTGGACCCATAAAGGAAATCGCTGGATTGGAGCGGGAAGTGTTTATCTTGGGACCGACACATTGATTGGATCGATTTTCTTAGCTGTTGGAAGAACAACGGAAAACAGCACGGCGATTAGTCTAAGTTGGGGCAAAGTGAATTGGTGGTAAAGATGTTGTCGTAAATCTTTACCTAAACTAACAGAAAATCAAGGCACAATGCTTTGTAATGATGGCAAGGAGAAAAAAATGAAACGCGCAACAATTGGGTATTTAGTTGGCCTCTTGGGGCTAGGGTTACTTGCTTCTGGGAATGCTTTTTCGAAATCAGAAACCATAGAGGCGCTTTCTGAATTAGGTAGTGCTGTCAAAAAAGATTCCTCAAGCGCCTGGAATGTCACAAGAGAAAAAGTAGGTAACGCGTGGGATGCGACTAAGAAAGCTTCCAAGAAGACAAAAAACAAGGTTGGGGACTCAGCGCAAGACGCTTGGGATGCCACAAAGGATAAGGCATCGGACGCTTGGGACTCAGCGAAAAGAACAGCCAAAAAAGCCAAAAACAAAGTGACCGATTCGAGGGGCTCGACTTGGGATGCTACAAAAGAAAAGGCTGAAGACGCGTGGGATGCAACAAAGTCCACAACCAAGGACGCCAAAAACGCTGTGAAGAAGGGATGGAAAAATACAAAAGAAAAGATTCGTTCTAGCTTGGAAGACTAAGCTGACTTATTTTGAGGGCGCACACATGAAAGCAAAAGCCTTGCTTTTAGCGTTAACGTTAACTGCGAGCGTATTAACGAGTGCCACCATAGCCGCTGACGTTGGTCGGCATTACGATAGTTTGGGGCGCTATACGGGTCGCACCGATGAAAACGGTCGTAGTTACGATAGCTTAGGCCGCTACATTGGTCGAGAAGACGCCAATGGCCGACAGTACGATAGTTCGGGACGCTACATTGGCAGGGAAGACGACAATGGCCGTCAGTATGATTCTTTGGGGCGCTACACGGGACGCACCGATGACAATGGACGTAGTTACGACAGTCTAGGTCGCTTACACAGGTAGAGAAGACGACAATGGTCGTCATTACGATAGTTTAGGGCGTTACACTCGTGTACATCCAAGTGTTTACGCTCTCTTCTGCTAGAGCTCTAACTTTTGCTAGAAGATTCTCAATTGAGCGAGAAATAAAGTCAGTTCCTGCCACCCCTACTACGTTTGTTGTTCCACGGGCCACAAGTTCTGAGAGGTTAAGTTCCGGACAGCGTGAGACGGGCCCTCCTTCGCCGCCACCGCCCGTTATATGGATATGTTGATCGAAAAAGCCAGGGGTTAATATTTTTCCTTTAGCATCAACTGTCTCCATGTTGGGAAGTGAAACATCCATTTGTTTCTCAACTGCAAGGATTCGACCATTTGCAATGAGGACATCCTTCAGCCCTAAATCGTCCGGCGAATAGACGTGTGCGTTTCGAATGAGTGTTGCGCGTGACATGGCATATTGCTCCAAAAATGTCCTTTAAGAGAATGCTTGGGGCAGGGCTGACGCGCGGCTAATCCAGCTCTCTCCCCAGTTTTCCTGAAAAAATCTT
>CAVCTI010000013.1:0-7107 GCA_963604755.1 Duodenibacillus sp.
GCTTCTTAGGCGACTATCTTGCCTACGGTTTGAGCGAGGATTCTGCCTATGGCGCGATGTCGGGCGCGACGAACTTCGCAGGGCCTGTTGCTGGCACAATTGTTGGCACAAGTGATGTGATTACATCGGCTCTTGGTCATGAGATTTACGATAAGAACACAAAACCTGTCGCCAAAGCCACTCGCTTACTGCGCCAGCACATGCCGTTCGTGAATATGTGGTACGCGAGCACTGTTATTGACCGTGCATTTATGGATGAGTTGCAGGATTATTTGTCGCCAGGCTACTCACGGGCCAAAGAGTCGCGTTTGCGCCGTGGCACAGGACAAGGTTATTGGTGGGCACCTGGGGAACTTACTCCGGATAGAGCGCCTGAAATGGCAAATAAGTAGAGAAGGAAATGGCCACACACAGTGGCCATTACTCTTTAGACGATTTCCACAATGGACGTCAGACTGATGACTTCAAGCGGCAACGGATTTTCTTGCCGTATACACACTTGGCCATCAGAACTCCATTTGGGCTTAACCTCTACGCCTAATGGCGCCGTGATTGGGTCAGGAGGCGAGCCAGCGAACTCAGTTGAGCGCGCCGGATATTCTTGCAGTTTCTCAAAGGAAGGCCCTGCGGAAAATCCTGAACTGTTCACTACGCGCAATTCAACACTCTTCACATTCTTGCGATGGCCGCTCGCGTAAGAGCCATCGGGCATTCCTGCAACCGTAAGCGGCAGGCTTTGAATGTCAGCGTTGTAAGACAAGCCCACGTGAACAAGTGATGCTGCCTTTTCCAAAACAATCTTGCCATTGGTGACAACTTGTTGAGGCTCAACACCACCATCGGCGAGAATCGAGACGGTTTCTCCTTCAAGCCAATTAAGACCTGAGATTTCGGTTTTAGCCACACCGCGATACGTGCCAGCGCAGTCTAGGTGCATTGTCTCGGCAAGGCTTGAGAACTTGATTTTCTGCATGCGCTCCACAAAGCGTTTTGTCTCACCATTGATCGTGCGGCGCACCACACAATAAAGCGCATCCTCCTCGGCTTCAGAAACAACCGTGCAGGATTCAAAAGCGCCCTGCGTCTCAATTGTTGAAAAGCCTCCGACCTGCTGTTCAGGAATGTATGTGAAACTTATGAGATTACCGGCAGAACTCACGGCCCACACAATCGGGAACGGTGCCTTGCTGTAGGCTAAGTCCGTAATGTCGAGATTGTCAAACAAGTGATTCGCTCGCACACAGACATCGTTTGTGATAAAGCCGCCAGCTTCGTATGAATAGCCGCATTCTCGTAAGTGGCCGCCGCGGTTAGCAGCGTAAAGGGCACTGTTATTCACCACAACCGGCTGCACATTGTTTGAGCCCACATAGGACTGAGGACGCACAGACATTGAACTTGGTGTGATAGCGTCGTTATTCAAGGGGCTTACGCGCCACTCAGCTGCGCCCGTTAAAAGGATCAAGTGCGATAAGGGCACAAAGTGCTGAATACGGTTTGCCTCGCGAGCCGCAACACGAACTGCGATGCGGTCAGTGTCTTGTGTCGGGAGAGAATACGCCATATCCGATTCTGTACCCGAACGCGTTGCCCAAATATTATTCGGACGGTTCGTTGTGCCGCCGAACCATCGCCGTTGTTCAAAGTACGTGACAGCACCTGGATAATCCCCTGCGTTGCCAATTGACGCTGTGGCTTTCGCTCCCGAACCTGCCGCGGCCGTAATCGTCACAGTGGGTGCCGTGTAGTTACTGCCGCCACTCAGAATCTTGATAGAGGCAATTGCACCATTAGTGTTTACAACGGCCTTCAGTTCTGCACCCGAACCTGTGCTATCCGTAACAGTGACCACAGGCGAGCGAGTTTCAACATTTAAGTCGAAAGTCTTTGTCTTCTTGCTCGTTGACCAATAAATGCTTGTATTGATTGTGTATGGCGAAGACGTTGTTCCGGACACTTCGACTTTTGGTTTTGTGTAACCTGTGCCGGTAGTAGAGAACGTAATCCCTGTGATTGTCAGAACGTGAACTGTTACGTTGTAATAGCCTTCGTTGTTCGGATTCATTCGATAGTGAACGCGTCTTGTCTCAACAGAGCGCTCATAAATGAATGTCCCCTCCCCTCCTGTGCCGTTGCCGTCAGCATCATAAAAGCGAACTGATGGCAATTCGGGCGCGCTTTGCCCTTCAAGGGTAAATGTGAAGGAGGTATCCGCGAGGCTTCCTGCGGCGTAGTATCCACTGCCGCCATTCGTTACAGTAACCGACGTGATACCCTTTGAAAGCGAGAAAGGATCATCATAAATCGGAGGCGTGATAGAAAGGTCAGGGCTGATGTTCTCATCCGTGATAGACAGTTCGTCCGTCTCGCCAATGTATGCCCAAATGCCTCCCTGATTACGATAAACGCGATAGAGCCCAGCACCATCTACGGCACTCCAAGAAATGGTGTTGTAAGCGCCTGTGGCGTAAGGATTACATTGAATTTGTGTTGATGCGCCAATAGAGGATTCACCTGTTCCGTCAGCGTAAAGGGCCGTGAGAGCGTATTTGCGCGTGTAGTCCGTAGGATTGGTCACATCTTTGTTGATTGCCTGAACAACAGTTGGCGCAGCTGGTGCCGGCAAAGCACTTGTGAAATTAATGTCCACCAAGCGCCAATCAAGGGCGTTATACCGGCGCAATTCCTTTGGCGGATACTTTGGGTGAACCAGCGTCACAACGTCAGCCATCTGCACAAAATGAATGTCAAAGACGTCATCAGCGCCATAAGGCGTTGTTACTTCATACGGTGTGTTATCTGCCTTTAAAAGCGTTTGGCCATCGGTATGAAACCGAATATATTTCTCCCCAAACTCAAGAACCATGGATTGTGTTGTTGAGAAGGTGAAAGGAATTAACCGGCATTTCTTGTCAGCGTACTTAGTGGAATTCACGTGAGCGAATCCAGGACGCGCAACCGCTGGGCCTCGCGGGTCAATCAAGAAATTGGTGCATTTGGCCAAGCCCGAACGGTACTTTGGGTCTTCTGCGCGGCCATACATTTCAGGCGAGACTTCGCCGCCATTGAAGGACTGCTGATAAATACGGATAGCCATAATTAAACCTCCCGTGTGCGAATCACATCCGGTAAGCGTTTGAAATCACGACGAGTGCGCACCGATGTTTGAGCATCAAGCGTCTTAGAGCGCGAGAGTTGCGACTCAAAGAGTTTCATCAGATTCACCGCGGCAGTGGAAGTCGTGTCGCTACGTTTAATCGGGCCATACAAGTATGTGGCCAAGAGAATCACAAGGGCGTCAACAAAGTAACCTGGAAAAAGTTCAGGCGTCTGTATGTTGGTAATGTATGTGAGAATGGGGTCTTCAGCATCGGTAAAGATGGCGCGTCGCGAGTTCTGATCAGTTAATCCCAATTCAAAAGGAATAAAACGCGGCGGCAAGTCTTCGGTGAGCTGCTCCTCGGACTGCACGTCTAAAACCTTCAGACAATCGGCAGGAACCGCGAAGGCGTGTTTCTTTCCGTAAAGTTCGGCCTCAACCGAAGAGAGTTCAGCAAGTTTTGCTCGTTTTGTTGCAAAGCTCCATCCGTGCTTTTCCAATAGGCTACGCAATGCGATTGGATACCACTTTGAACAGTGTCCTGAATGTTCTCCGTCCGGTGGGTCAATCGAGGTCACTTCAGCTGCTTCGCCCAAGAGCGACAGGGCGAGATTGCAAATATCAACAGAAGAAGCCATGTCTTTATCTCCATAAGAAAGGGGGGAGCGGTTTGACCGTTCCCCCAGAGAGTGTTAAAGGAAATTGAGATGAAAAAGAACTAGTCGATTGTCGGCAAGATGTCGAAGCCCACAACCTTCTGAGTGCGGATAAGTTCGTACTCGTTATGGAGAACGGCTTCAACAATGGTGCCACTCACTGTCTTCGAATCAGCAGTGGAAACGGTCGTAACAAGACGAACGTGACGCTTGTGAGTCAAAGGCATTGGGATTGCCATGTTTTGAGCAATGTTCTTTGCCACAAGGGTGAAACTCACAAGGTCGGAGAAAGACGAGTTGTCGTCAGAATCCTGAACCTTGAAAGTCACAGAGCCTTCGCCTGCCGCATCTTTTGTGAAGACGAGGCAATAGAAAGCAGGAACGAGAGCACCCAAACCCGGCTTTTCCTGACCAAGGTCAACGGAGTCGGATGTCAAAGCTGTGCCGAGGGCCTTGCCTTCGCACAGAGAAAGAAGTTTATCGAATACCATAGTTTCCTCCTTTAGATAGAGACAACGGCGTTGGTGTTCGTGATGACATCGCTGCCGAGCTTGTGGATTGGGATGCCGTCCCATGCAATAACACGGCGGCCAGCAACCTCATCAAGAGAGAGCTGCACATTGGCCTTGTTGTTGATTTGGCGACGGAGCACGCTTGTCACTGTGTCGTTGCAGTAGAAAGCGCAGCGGCCTTTGTACTGATCGGGCAAGAGTTCAAGGGCTTGTGTCAACAAGTCAATCAAGTCAGGCGAACCACTTGTGGCGCTACTCTTAGAGAGTTTCGTCACGTCGATGTTGCAGATACGAACCACTGTGAGCGGGTCGTAAATGGCAAGGCCTAAGTCCCAACGGAAGTCAGTAATGAGTTTCCAATACTGACGTGTGACGCCGTTAACCGTCTTGTAAGCGCGCTGCGGCTCATCAAGAGCGTTCACTTGGAAACCGCCGGTGGATTCATCGTTGTACTGTGGCTTAAAGAGGTAGTTAAACGAAGGATCCCAGCCAATGAGCGCAATTTCAGTCTGCTTGTTAGCAGTTGTGCCTTTGGCGTTGATGATGCGGTCTTTGAAGGCTTCGTTGTCAGGCGTGACAATGTTGAAGAAACCGCGCATCTTTGTTGGGTCAGTTGACGGGTCGCCGTAGAAAACGTCGCGAACCATTGCGCGGGCAAAGCCACGAGCAAAAGCCTGGTCACGACGGAAGCGCCATTCCTCGCGAGAAGCGGCCGGTTGATCCATGTACTGATCGCGGTCGATTTCGTTGGAATCAGAACGGCGTTCGCCGGTATAGCGAACAGGAACGCCCTGCACCGTCTCGGTCTTCCAACCTTGGTTGTAGCCGTGAGTTTCGCCTTCGGGATATGTCGTCAAGAGTTCGCCCTTGTCGCCCATGCCATCGTTAGCAGGAACGAGCGCGGCTTGGTCAAAGAACGGCATATAGTCGCGGATTGTGTGAACAAAAACCTTGCGGGCAACGTCTTTATCGGAGATAAGCGATTCGTAATCAGCGAGGGACGTCGGGCCCGTTTTAACAGTAATATCGGACATTTTGGATTCCTCTTAAAATTTGCTGTGATAAATATCTTTTGCGGAAATGACTTCTTTGCCGCCTGCTGTCCCGCGAGGAACACCTGCTTCTCCGAAGGCACGTCCAGCACGTGCTAAAAGCTTGAGTACGCCAGGATGGTTGCCGGCAGGACTGCTCATAAACTCAGCAATATCCGGGTCAATGTTTCCTTGCGCGTCATAAGCGAAGGCATCGCGTAAGCGAGCAACATCCCCTAAGTGGTCAGCGATTTCCGGAATGCCCTTAGACTTTTCAGCCCAAGACGCAGAAACTGCGTTGATGCGTTCCAATTGACGCTTAACCATTACAGGAGCGAGTTCGTTAATTACGTCCTGTGCCTTCTCTTGTGAGAGGTCGAGCTTCTTAGCTACTTCTCCGAATTGGTTCATGACTTCGTTATCAAGCAACACCCCTTCGGGCGCTTTAAACTCGTCGTACTGCTCAGGAGCACCCTCGGCAGGCTTTTCGGCCTTGTCTTCAGATTTCTCCTTTGCACCTTCGCCTTCTTCGGCTTTTGAACCCTCGTCTTGCTTCTTTGAAGGTTCGGGTGTTCCTTCCGAGGCTTTCGCTTCATTTAAAAGCGTAGCCGCCGACTCTCCAGCATCCTTTTCGGGAGTAGAGGCCGGTGCCGGATTCGTCGCACCATTTGCTACGGGCTGAGCAACATCGTTTTTATTTTCTGCTGCTGGAGCTGTTGATTCTTCGTTCATGGCTTTCCTTGATTAGTTGTTGATAGGAAACCGGATCGCAGAGACTCAAAAGAGTGAGGCCTACACTGCGTCTACCTTCGTTGTGAGCCATCGTGAGGGCGTTAGTAGAAAAGACAGGCTGATTCATTCCTGTAATGTCAAGAATGACTTCCATCGCGTGGCGACCTTCAGGCGTTTCCATCACATAAGCAATGGTCTTACGAACTGCCCGAAGGCTGCGCTCTTCTGCCTCTTTCTTTTCGGCCGCGGCCGCATCAAGAATGGCTTGATCAAATGGGTCTCTGTTACTCATGCGACTGATTCTTTCATCGGTTTTTGATTTCAACCGCACACCTTGTGAGGGAGGTGTGCGCTTAGGCGCGACTTGATGCTTGACAATTGCACTATCAAATGTTGGAGAACCTCCTATGGCAATTGGATACATCAAACGAATCGCAGGGCCGTTTACAGGCGCAGGGACGAAAGAACTGCCCTTCGGCTTTATGGTTTACGCGGCAACAGATGTCTACGTTGCCTTAGCCGCGAGCGAAAGCGCAACAGCAGAAACTCTTGAATACGGCACCGACTACACAGTGACGCTCAACGATGACCAAGAGACGACTCCTGGCGGGACAGTCACATTAGTGACAGCTTTAAGCGCAGGGCAGGTCGCCGCTGTTGGTTCTGATTTGGATTACACGCAGCCAACACAGTTAACGAATTTCAGCCGCTTTCCTCCGGAAATCATCAATGATGCGCTTGACCGCATCGTGATTCTTATTCAGCAGTTGGTTGAAAAATTTGACCGCGCAGTGATGGTGCCGACAACGTCTTCAATGACGCCGGAGGAATTGGTTGCCAAGTTAGAGGCTGCGGCGGATACCGCTGAAAAAGTCGCAGCGGCTTATGCGGCGCAGGCAGGCACAAGCGCTGGAGAAGCGGCCGCGTCTGCGACTCTTGCTCAACAGTGGGCCACAAAGACTGATGGCAAAGTTGCTGAGACGGACTACTCAGCAAAGTATTACGCACAGCAGGCCAAGACCGTTGCTGATCAATTACCGGCTAAAGAGCAGGCGCTTGAGGGCGACTTAGAAGAC
>CAVCTI010000014.1:0-2555 GCA_963604755.1 Duodenibacillus sp.
ATCGGCTGGACTTAAGACTTCGGATTCATCGATGTAATCGATTTCGATGGCTTCGAGGATCTGTGCCTCAACAAAGTGCCCAATACGGCACTTGGCCATCACAGGGATGGATACGGCTTCTTGAATGCTGCGAATCATCGCTGGATCACTCATGCGTGAGACGCCACCTGCGGCACGAATATCCGCGGGGATCCTTTCAAGCGCCATCACAGCGCAGGCTCCCGCCTCTTCAGCAATCTTGGCTTGCTCGGGAGTGGTGACATCCATAATGACGCCACCCTTGAGCATCTGAGCGAGCCCCTTATTTAATTCGTATTGTGTGCTATCCATGACGTTCTCCTTCATGCCTATTTAAAAAAGAATGCGTGAAATCCTAGGCGCAATCTGGATATATTAAAATAACCAAAATTTATCTTTTTAAGATGTCAGATTTTAGATAGTTACCCATGCTCACCTATAGTTTTGAAGGCGTTACCGTCCCTTTGTACGAATACCTTTATCAGTGTTTAAAAAAGGATATTGACTCTGGTCGTTTAGCCGCTGGTATGCGCCTACCCTCAAAACGCGCCTTTGCCAAAAACCTTGGCGTAAGCACCATCACGGTTCAGGGTGCTTATGACCAACTTAGGCTCGAAGGTTATATCCACTCTGAGCCTAAGCACGGCTATTTCGTTGAAGCTATCGAGCAAAAGATAAAGAAAACGTCACTGGTTTCGACGCCTTTCGTGCCTAAAAAAAGAAGTTTGAGTCAGAGCGAGGCCGTCTGCTTTGAACTTTCTGGCAATCACACCGATCTCCAGTGCTTTCCTTTTGCAACGTGGGCGAAAATCATGCGGGGGACGGCCTCGGAAAGCTTAACGCTTCTAAGTCGTCGGCACGTTTCCGATGCCCCTGAATTGCAGTGCGCCATTGCGAAACACTTAGCCTCATTTCGGGGATTTACGCCAGATCCCTCTCAGATTATTGTAGGCGCTGGTGCCGAGTATCTCTATGGCCTCATTATTGAACTCTTGGGCCGCGAAAAACTTTATTGCTTGGAAAATCCAGGCTACAGAACGATCGAACGCGTCTACGAGAGTCACGGAGCAAAAACCACATTCGCGGGTCTTGATGATTCTGGAATTGATGTGCGGCAATTGCGCGAGAGTAAAGCCTCGATTGTGCATGTGAGCCCCACGCATCACTTTCCCACGGGCATCAATATGCCTGCGGCAAGGCGCTATGAATTACTAGCTTGGGCAAGCGAAAAGCCCGATCGCTTTATTATCGAAGACGATTACGATAGTGAATTTCGACTTGCAGGTCGCCCGATTCCTGCGCTCTATTCGATTGACACTGAAGAGCGTGTCATTTACATGAATACGTTTTCTAAGACGCTCGCTAGCGCTGTAAGACTTGCCTATATGGTGCTCCCCTTTTCTTTATTGGGGCGCTTTCAAGAGCAATTGGGCTTTTACGCGAGTACCGTTTCCAATTTCGAGCAATTATCTGTCGCGAAGTTTATCGACGAAGGCTTTTTTGAAAAGCACTTAAATCGGATGAGAACACACTACGCCAAACAACGCGCGGCAGTGTTTGAGGCGATTGCTAAAAGCCCACTTTCTTCTTACTGCAAAGTCAAAGAGAACCACTCGGGGCTTCATTTTGTCATTGAATTAAGGACTCAAAAGAAGGACGCAGAATTTGAAGCGCAGTTACTTAGTCGCGGCGTGCGTCTTAAGCCGCTTTCTTCTTATTACGTTTCAGGCAGTGCGCCAAGAGAGCACGAATTTCTCCTTTCTTATTCCAATATTGACTTAAAGACGCTACCTGAGGCACTGCGAATCATCGCCGAGGAGCTCTAAGAAACAGCCTAAAAACTAATGGAATCTCCGTAGCTTTCTTGAATTTCTTGAGAGTCGTTCAAAAAAAGATACATTTGGCTTTAACGCTTTTACTTTGCTCGTGTAGAATGTGCGACCGTCGCACGTGGCCCGGGTGACGAAATAGGTAGACGTAGCGGACTTAAAATCCGCAGCTTAACAAGCATATGGGTTCGATTCCCATCCCGGGCACCACGGCACATTTTTCAAAAAAGTAACATGCCTTCTTATGCCCTGTTCTGTCAGGGTTTTTTGTTCCCTTTTATTCTTTCCCTAGATCGCATAAAACCGCGTTTTCTTCACTTTTTGTGTCCAATGTGTCCAAAAAACGGTCCAAAAATGGTCAAAAAATCGTCTAAATTGGGAGTCGGCTAGATTGTTCAAATCGACCGAAAAAAAAGGGAAACTAAAACAATTTGCACTAGGTCCTTTTTGTCGTTTTCTCAAGGGATATATCTGACCGTTAGAGTGCGCGAAGATTCTTGCCGAATGCTTTGTTAAGGACAAACTGTAGGTGTTCGTCTATGGGTTACTGCTAGTACCGCTTCGTACGCGGCGCCTTTCCGTACGCGAACCGCTACGCCTATCGATTTGAAAATAATTCATGCGGGCGCACGGATAGGGACTGCTAACTTTTAGCAGTAACGAAAAAAAGCTCAGGTCCTAACCCCGAGCTTTTAAAGGAGATAGGGT
>CAVCTI010000015.1:0-15083 GCA_963604755.1 Duodenibacillus sp.
GTGTAGGAACGATGTCATTGACTGCATATCCTCTTTTCCGCTTATTCCACATTGAAAGCAACACAGGGCATCCTTCATCTACAACATCATAAATGCGAACAGATCTCTTTTCTGAGTGCTCTCGTGCAATTCGGCCGATATACTGGGTCAGCGTTCCTTTCCACGCGAAAGGCAAAGCGAGAAAAAGCGTGTCCAATATCGGATAGTCGAAACCCTCTCCTGCTAACTTACCCGTTGCAACAAGGACTCGAGGCAAATCGTCGCTTAGCTCTCTTAACATCTTCGCCATCATTCCGGTTTCTGCTTTCTTTACTGTCGGACGTAGCACAAAGAGGTTCTTAATGCGTGGGGCAAGAGCATCTGCTAGTTTCTTTTGCTGATCAACTCGACCTGTGAGTACAAGAATTTTGCGGCCCGATGCATACTCTGTGACAATCTTGTCGACAATCCATGCATTTCGTTCATTATCTTGCGCAACGCGGCCAAGATATTCAGTGAAATTCTCCTCGTCTTCCTGCTTTGGAGTCTGCGTGAAAACCAAAGGAAATAGTTGCACGAGAAATGGTCTTGTCTTTTTAAATTGGACGACCCTTTGGCCGCAAAGGTACTTAACAAGTCTTTCCTGCCCGTCCTTGCGAATTAATGTGGCTGTAAGGCCAAGCACATACCGAGATTGCGTTAAAGAGAAAACTTGACTGAATTTCGCTGATGCCAAATGATGACACTCATCAACAACAACGAAGCCATATGGTTTTAAGAATTCCCTTTTCTCCTGCTCAGAAAGCTTTGCAATACTTTGGAATAGAGCAATGTCAATGTAATTTGTTTTTTGGTGCTTTCCGCTATACCAAACTCCGATATTCCCTGGTTTTTTTCCTAACCAATTTTCTAAGGCCTCCTTCCACTGCAAAAGCAATTCTTTATTGTGCATAAGGACAAGAGTTCGAACTGAGCGCTTTGCAATGAGCGCTGCCGTCAAAACAGTCTTACCAAACCCCGTTGATGCAACCAGAATTGAATTCTCAGTCTCCTCTAACTCTAGAAGGACCTTCTTTTGCTCAGGGCGTAGCGACCCACGGAATTCACACCCCTCAATCGGAGCTATTGTTCGATGATCGCACAAATCGTATTCAATCCTACTTTTGTCAAAGAGTTCTAACACAACGCGAAGAACCCCCCGCGGCAAAGCCAAATACTCGTTAAACGTCTCTGCCAACGATAGAAATCTCGGAGTCCTATACACAGGACGATGCGACGCCTGTAATGAGAAAAATTCTGGGTTCTGATAAGAGACAAGACGAATCAAGCGCTGGCACAAGCGTGGCGAAAGTGAACGTTCATCTAGATAAATTTTGTCTGCGACGTCAATCTTTATTTTCTTTAACGGTCTGTCTGAAAGAGGAATTACTTCAGCATCCTCTTTTTCCCAAGGAAGAACTGCTGTTACCTGCGTCTTATTCTGAACTCTTCTATCCAGAGAGTTTCGCTCAAGCCAAATATTTAAATCTGCCTCTGACCACTTTTTGACAGACGACAAAAATTGCCATTGACTTTTAATTGGAACTAAATCATCAGAGCAAAAGACAGACCCCCCTTTTTCTCGCGACTTCCATTGCAGCGGAAGCGCTATTAGGTTTCCAAGAGATGCTGCCTGAACGGAGTCCTGGCAAGGAATAATTCGATCAAAAGACTTCAGCTGTATTTCTGACTCTGGTTCTTCCATCGCCAAGGCAAGAACTCGATCACAAAGAGTGCGCGCTAATGAGGCCAAAACCTCTTCAGCAAAGAAAATCCACAAATGAACCCCATTACCTGACCTCGAAATTTCTGGATAGAAAGGAACTCCTTTCCTTCGTGCGACACTCAGGACCACTTGTGCATCGCCCCTCCAGTTTTGTTCGTCGAAATCAATAACGCAGAAACGGCAACGATTCTCTTTAATAATTGGGTATACCCCAACAGTCTTTTTTCCTTGGAGATGTTCTTTTAAGATTTGATTGGAAATAGGAAGGTAGGAGCGAAATCTGCATTGATTACACCGGACACCACGAAAAAGGCCGCAGTTCGGAGTTTTCTTGTTAGCGCATACAGGAGAATAACCACTTGCTACTTTTCCCTCCCAGCGAAGAGCAAAAACGTCTGTCCTTCCGTGGAAAAGAGAGGCAAAGAGCTCTACTTTTTCTCCTGGGGTTGTCGGCACTCTGCGTAATGTGGTTGCATGTACATCTTGGAAACCCAAGGGCAATTTTTCTTGAGTCTCTCGCAATTGCTCCGCTATTTTGAGTAATTCTTGTCTTTCTCGATCTAGCTCAGCAAGACGACGTTCCACCTCTTCTAGATTCATTTCTAGATTCCCTGTTTCCTTTTGCGAGGATGCTAGCAAAACCTGCCCTTTTCTTCCTAACCCCCGAATAAAATCATGAGGACACATAAAAACCAAAAAGAGCTCTCAAAAAAAAGCATTTTCTTCCCCCCTATGAGATAATGCGCCCACCTCGCGCAATGCGGGGATTGATTTTTTAGACCAGTTAAAGAAAAGCATGGAAGCAGAACGGATTAATTTAACGAAAAACCTCTGTGAAGACCTCTTAGAGCGTCTTGCCGAATTACGGGGGTATCTTTGACGTCGATAAAAAGAAGCGACGCCTCGAAGAAGTCAATCGCGAGCTAGAAGATCCTCATCTTTGGGACAATCCCGAGCACGCTCAAGAAGTTAGCAAAGAAAAGAAAACACTCGATACGCTTGTGGGCGATTTCGAGCACTTAACGCACGGCATTGCTGATGCCAAAGAACTCTTTTCTATGGCGCTCGAAGAAGGCGATGAACAAGGCGCTGAGTCGATTGCCCAAGAGGTTGAAAGCGACAAAAAAGAAGTCGAAAAGCTGGAATTTAAGCGTATGTTTAACCAGCCGATGGACGCGGCGAATTGCTACTTAGAAATTCAAGCCGGAGCCGGCGGCACCGAAGCGCAAGATTGGGCAAGCATGTTAGAGCGTATGTATTTACGCTTTGCTGAGCGCTCTGGCTTTACTGCGAAATTGACTGAAGAAACCCCAGGAGACGTCGCAGGCATCAAGGGCTGCACAATCTACATCACAGGCCCCTACGCCTACGGGACACTGAGAACCGAAACGGGTATTCATCGCCTTGTTCGCAAAAGCCCCTTTGATGCGAACGCTAGGCGCCACACCTCGTTTGCGAGTGCCTACATCTACCCTGAGGTTGATGATTCGATTGAAATTACGATTAATCCCGCAGACTTACGCGTCGATGTCTTTCGCGCATCGGGAGCTGGCGGCCAACACGTTCAGAAAACCGAATCGGCTGTCCGTATCACACATATCCCCACAGGAATCGTCACTGTCTGCCAAGACGATCGCAGTCAACACAACAATCGCGAACAGGCTCTGCGTCAGCTAAAAGCGAAACTGTATGAAGCAGAAATGCGAAAACGCATGGCCGAGCAAGAAAAGCTCGAAGAAGCCAAGAGCGATATCGGTTGGGGCCACCAGATTCGAAGCTATGTTTTAGATCAAAGCCGCGTCAAAGACCTCAGAACCAATGTCGAAACGGGTAACACCGGAGCCGTTTTAGACGGAGACTTAGACTTATTTATTCAAGCAAGTCTTAAGCAAGGCGTCTAGACTACGAAATTATTCTTTTTAAAAACACATCGGAAAGTTTTTTGAAATGAGCGAAGAAAATAAGAGCACAGAAAATAGTGCGTCATTGCAGCAAGAAGATATCAACCACATCATTGCCGAGCGTCGTGCAAAGTTAGAAGCCTTGCGCGCTAAGGGCGTTGCCTACCCCAATGACTTTAAACGTAAAGATCTCTTTGGGGATTTGCGCGAAACTTACGGGACAAAAACCAAAGAAGAGTTAGAAGCGCTTGCTCCTGAAGTGGCAGTTTCTGGCCGCATGATGCTTAAGCGCATTATGGGAAAAGCCAGTTTTGCCACCGTTACCGATTTCACAGGAAAAATGCAGTACTTTTTAAGCGCTGCTGAGATGGGAGATGAGGCGTATGCCGCTTTTAAGACCTACGATATTGGTGACATCGTTGCCGCGCGCGGCACGCTTTTCTTAACCAATCGTGGAGAGCTTTCTGTTCGAGTGAAAGAGCTTCGCCTTTTAACAAAGAGCCTCTTGCCACTGCCTGATAAACATAAGGGCCTAACGGACCCCGAGCAGTGCTGCCGCATGCGTTATGTTGATTTAATTATCAACGAGGAAAGTCGTGCTCGTTTTGCCACGCGCTTTAAGGCCGTTTCTGCTGTGCGTCACTTCATGGAAGCACACCGCTTCGTTGAAGTTGAAACCCCGATGCTTAACACAATTCCAGGGGGAGCAAACGCCAAACCCTTTGTCACGCATCACAATGCGTTAGATATTGATCAGTATTTACGTATCGCGCCTGAGCTCTTTTTAAAGCGACTCGTTGTCGGTGGCTTTGAACGCGTCTATGAATTAAATCGCTGCTTTAGAAATGAAGGCATCGACACGCGTCACAACCCTGAATTCACAACAATCGAGTTTTACGCGACTTACTGGACCTACGAAGATCAGATGCAGTACACAGAAAGTCTTCTTCGTTATGTTGCAAAAGAAGCGACGGGATCTGAAAAGATTACCTATCAGGGGACAGAAATTGATCTCTCGAAGCCCTTCGCTCGCTTAACACCCGAAGAGGCCATCCTTAAGTACGCTCCGCAATACAAGCCCGAGCAATTAAAGGACGATGCCTTCCTTCGCGCAGAACTCGCCAAACTTGGCGCCAAACAACCCGACTGGGTCGGTCTCGGGGCGCTTGTGATGGCGCTATTTGAAGAAGTCGCAGAATCCAAATTAATCGAGCCGACATTTATCGTTGACTACCCAGTGGAAATCAGTCCCTTGGCGCGCGAGTCGGACACGAAGCCTGGACTCACAGAGCGCTTTGAACTCTTTATCTATGGGCGCGAGACAGCCAACGGCTTTTCTGAGTTAAATGATCCAGACGATCAAGCCGCTCGCTTTAAGGCTCAAGCCGACGCCAAGAGCAAAGGCGACGACGAGGCGATGTATTACGACGCCGATTACATTCGTGCGTTGCAATACGGGCTTCCTCCCACAGGAGGCTGTGGCATCGGTATCGATCGCTTTGTCATGCTCCTAACGGACGCGAGTTCGATTCGTGAAGTGTTGCTTTTCCCGACGCTTCGCCCAGAAAAGGAATAATCCGTGGCTTCGACCGAAGAACTCTTAAATGAACTAAGTCACCGGGCTCAAGAGAACCCGCCTTTGGGTTCTCGCCCGCTTTCAATCTGTGGAGTGAGATGCGGAACGCTCGTTCCCCGCTCCTACGACATTCTTCGGTCGCCTGCCTTTTACAGTGTTTTTGAAGAAACAGAAGACGGTCTTGAAATCCCCTTCTCGGGAGAAACAGCCTCCCGAGAGCTTGTAAGTATTGCCAAAGAACTTCACAGCATAGGCGCTTTCTTTCAGTGGCGCGATGAACGATTGGACATCGTAAGTTACGACACATCTCGGAAACTCGCGACGGCAGAACGCGGTCTCTTTCGCTTTCTCGGGATGACAACGACGTGCGTACACGCTGTTACTTGCGACGAAGATGGGCGCTTTTGGCTCGGTCTTCGTAGTCATACAAAGCAGGTCGACCCCGACCTTTGGGATACGATTTCAGGTGGCTTATCCTCCGCGGGAGAATCCACCCTTGAAACTCTCGCGCGAGAGACAGTGGAAGAAGCGGGCATTGCCCCTCAAAACTACACCGTGGGGAAGCCCATTGAGTTTCTTGTGACACGCCCTGTGAAAGAAGGCTGGATGCGAGAGAAAAACACGATTTATCCCATTACACTTAAGAGCGGCGTAACACCCAAAAACCAAGATGGTGAAGTCGCTCGCTTTGAAGCCGTCGATCGCGATGAACTTCTCAGTCGCATCGCAAAAGGTCAATTAACGCTTGATGCGGCGCTTGCCTTTTTGAAAACTTTCTTTTAGGGCGAAAATTCGATGAAACTAGCCACCTTTAACGTCAACGGCATTAACGCAAGGCTTGAGATTTTGACTGAGTGGCTTAAAAATAAAGCGCCTGACGCCGTTGCCCTTCAAGAAACCAAAACGGTCGATGAAAGTTTTCCAAAAGAAGTCTTTACGTCCTTAGGGTATGAGCCCTTTTACTTTGGACAGAAAAGCTATAACGGCGTTGCTCTTCTCGTTAAAAAAGACGCTTTTCTTGCGACGAAACTTATTACCAAAAACATCCCCGATTATCCAGACGCTGCAGCGCGGGCAATTGCAGTCCAACTCACCGAAAAAACGGGGAACCCCTTCCTATTTATCGGTGCCTATTTCCCAAACGGGCAGGAAGTAGGCGGCGAAAGGTATCTTTATAAACTCGATTGGATTGCCACCCTTACGGCGTGGATTCGTAAGCTTCGTAGCGAAGGGACCGAAATTTATCTTACGGGCGACTTTAATATCGCTCCGACTGACGCCGATGTCTGGAATCCAGAATCATGGAGAGGGAACATTCTCGTTTCTGAACCCGAACGCGATGCTTACACGCATTTAAAGGAAGCGAGTCTCATTGATTTGTGGGACAAAACAGAGCACGAGAAAGAAACCTACTCGTGGTGGGACTATCGACAGCAAGGTTTTGAGAAAAACCAGGGGCTAAGAATCGATCACGCTTTGGCAAGCGCGACTCTCGCGAATCGCCTACAAAGCATCACGATTGATAAAGACCCACGAGCCAAAGACCGCCCGAGCGATCACGCCCCAGTTGTTGCAACGTTTACCGATTAACTGCGTTCATCAATCCACACGGTAAGAATCGCCTCAAGACGCGATTCGTTGCTTTTCTCGGGGTCATCCTTGAAGTCAGGCAAATTGCAGATCAGTTGATGAAGTTCCGTAAAGCGTAGCGTCACGGGATCGATCTCTGGATAACGGTCAGCTAATTCTTCGCCAATCTCTTCGGCGTCCGTCCAAGTAAGAGCCATTACCGCTCTCCAACAATATTTTTGTTGTGTACTGGGATTTCGACCTCGATATCCTCCTTGCCCATCGTAACGCGACAAGCTAAGCGAGAATCAGGACGTGAATCAAACGCCGTGTCCAAGCGATCGAGTTCTGTGTCGCTTGCTTCAGCTAAAGAATCAAATCCTTTTTTCACATAGATGTGGCACGTGGCGCAAGCGCCGTTATATTCGCAGGCGTGCGCGAGTTTCACGCCGTGCGCGACCATGGCCTTGGCAAGATTCTCACCGGCATTCACAGTAAATTTAGCCCCTTCTGGGCAGACACTGTTGGCTAAAACCGTCACAGTTGGCATGTTTTAACTCCCTATTGATTATTCATCGGCAATTGAGTGGCCTGCGAGGGCTTGCCGGATCGAGCGATCCATACGTCGTGCAGCAAAATCGCTTGTTGCCGCAACAAGCGCCTTACTCTCTTGATTAATTTCATCGACATTGCGCTTGGCAATCGCCGCTTTCAAAGCCGCGATTTGTTGATCAATGGCGCTACGCTCTTTGGAATTAAGTAAATCCGCATCCGTACTTAAAGCGGACTCCGTGGCAATTAAGACGCGTTCTGCCTCAACGGTTTCTTCGCGTAATTTCCGTTCTTCTAAGTCGTGCTCGGCCTCAGTGTTTCCTTCTTTGAGCATGCGGACAATATCCTCATCGGCTAACCCATAACTAGGCTTTACTTGAATGCTTGCTTCGAGGCCAGTTTTTTGTTCGCGCGCTGAAACCGAGAGAATTCCATCGGCATCAATCCGATATGTCACACGAATGCGAGCGTTTCCTGCTGCCATCGGCGGAATGCCGCGCAGTTCAAATCGCGCAAGCGACCGGCACGCGTCCACAATCTCACGCTCGCCTTGCACAACGTGAATGGCAAGCGCGGTTTGATTGTCTTTAAATGTCGTAAAGTCCTGCGCCATCGCAACAGGTACTGGCGTATTGCGTGGAATGATTTTTTCAACAAGTCCCCCCATCATCTCGATACCAAGGGACAATGGAGTGACATCCAACAAAAGCCAGTTATCGTCTCGCGAGTTTCCAGCTAATTTATCTGCCTGCAATGCTGCTCCCACAGCCACCACTTCATCGGGATTGATATCGGTAAAGGGGGTCTTTCCAAACGTTTTCTTCACAGCTTCTCGTACGCAGGGCATGCGAGTCGCACCCCCGACCAAGACAATCCCTTGAATCTCCTCAAGAGAGGCTTTCGCATCAGAGATCACTGACTTCACAACATCCATTGTGCGAGTAACTAACTGGGCGCTTAACGCTTCAAAGGATTGACGCGTAACAGAAACTTTTCTTACGCCATCCATTTGAAAGGTCGCTTCGCTTTTTCCCGTTAGTTCTTCACGAACACGACGCGCTTCAAGAATGGCGTAGCGTTTTTCCTTAGGAGACAAATTCGCGAAAGAAAGATTGAGATTCTTTAAGGCGTCTTCGGCAACAAGGCGATCGAAATCGTCTCCTCCTAATGCGGTATCGCCCCCCGTGGCAATCACTTCAAAGATTCCCTTAGAAAGGCGCAATAGCGAGACATCAAAGGTGCCGCCCCCTAAGTCGTAAATCAAATAAAGACCTTCAGCTCCTGTATCTAATCCGTAGGCAAGAGCCGCTGCTGTCGGCTCATTTAGTAGCCGAAGCACTTCAAGGCCTGAGAGGCGTGCCGCGTCTTTTGTCGCTTGCCGCTGAGCATCATCAAAGTAGGCAGGAACGGTAATCACGGCACCCACGAGTTCGCCATCTAAGCGGTGCTCGGCACGCGCCTTTAATGCTTTTAAAACCTCGGCACTTACTTCAATCGGAGTTTTAGGTCCTGCCGCCGTCTCAAGGCCAATCGTCCCTTTTTCTTTTCTAAAGCGATACGGGAAGGCTTCTGGTGTGATGTCGTCTAGGGCGCGACCAATTAGGCGCTTGGCGGACGTAATCGTGTTTTGGGGATCGGTAAAACTATTTTCAAGAGCATTAGCGCCAACTTCAGTTTCCCCATCAGGCAAAAACCGCACAACGCTAGGAAGGAGTTTTTTCCCTTTTTCATCGGGAAGAACTTCCACCAAGCCGTTAACAACAGTCGCCACAAGCGAATTGGTTGTCCCAAGGTCAATACCAACGGCTAAACGCTCCTCGTGAGGAGCTGCCGAAAGACCAGGCTCAGCAATTTGCATCAATCCAGACATGAATACTTTCTTTCCTTAGGATTCTGAGGCTTCCACTAAAAGCTTTTCAACAAAAAAGAGTTTTCGCACAGCGTCTCGCGCTCTTTCGAGATTCTCTTCTTTATCGAGTGTCGTGGAAATCGTTTGTAGGAGCGTTGCGCGTTCTTCTTTTATTTCGCGAAGAACCGCATTGCCCTCTCCGCCATCAATCCTCTCACGATATTCGAACTGCTTTAAAAGAAAATCCGCAGGCATTTTCGTATCGCGCTCTTCATCAAGGGTAACGCCTTTGGCGGCAAGAAGCACTTTGGCGCGCGTCGCATCGTTTAAGAGTTCGACTTTCGCGTCATTTAAGCGGCTTGCCCACTGCTCGGCAACTCGCTTTGCAGCCGCTCCTGCCGCAGCAAAGCGATCAGGATGCACGAGTGCCAATCGTTGGCGCCACGCATCCTCGATCTCTTTTTTATCGATTGAAAAACGCTCAGGAAGTCCTAAGAGCGTAAAAGCGTTTTCAGACATCACTTAAACCTTAAAGGACTTTCCGCAACCGCAGTGCTCTTTTTCATTGGGATTTTTAAATTTAAATCCCGACTGAAGGCCCTCTTTCACGAAGTCGAGTTCTGTGCCGTCGATATAAGGAAGGCTCTTTTCGTCGACAATGACTTTCACACCAAAACTATCCCAGGTAAGGTCGTCGGCGGCTAAGGCATCGGCAAATTCAAGCTTATAAGCCATCCCAGAGCATCCTGATGTTTTCACACCCACGCGTAGCCCAATGCCTTTGCCGCGCTTAGCGAGAAAGGCTTTCACATGATTAGCGGCAGCTTCCGTTAACGTGATCATGAAGCGTCCTTTTTGGCTTGTTTGGCTTTGTAGTCGTCAATCGCTGCCTTCACAGCGTCCTCGGCCAAAATCGAGCAGTGAATCTTAACGGGCGGGAGTGCTAATTCTTCGGCGATTTCCTGATTGGAAATCTTCTCGGCTTCTTCTAGGCTCTTACCTTTAACCCATTCGGAAACAAGAGAACTCGAGGCAATCGCGCTTGCGCACCCGTAAGTCTTAAATTTTGCGTCTTCAATGACGCCTTCATCATTGACCTTAATTTGTAGGCGCATCACGTCGCCGCAGGCCGGAGCTCCAACCATTCCCGTGCCAACCGAGGCATCCTCTTTATTGAGCGTTCCGACATTTTTCGGATTCTCGTAATGCTCCATGACTTTTTCGCTATAGGGCATCTTTTCGCTCTCCTAGTGTTCGTTCCATTTGACGTTCTTCAAATCCACGCCTTCCTTGTGCATTTCCCACAAGGGGCTCATTTCGCGCAACTTCGCGACTTTCTCCGTTAAAAGCGCCACAGTGCGGTCAATGTCCTCATCCGTGGTAAAGCGCCCGAAGGTAAAGCGGATTGAGCTATGCGCCAATTCATCGTCGCGCCCCAAGGCACGCAAGACGTAGCTCGGCTCAAGAGAAGCTGACGTGCACGCAGAACCCGAACTTACGGCAATTTCCTTTAACGCCATCATGAGGCTTTCACCTTCAACATAGGCAAAGGACACATTGAGGTTTGTTGAGACGCGGTGCTCCATATCGCCATTGACCACAACATCGGGAATATTTTTCACGATGCCATCCAAAAGTCTTTGACGAAGCGCTATGCAGTGCGCGATATCTTTGGCTTGTTCGAGTTTGGCTAAGCGATAGGCTTCTCCCATACCAACGATTTGGTGGGTGGCAAGAGTGCCAGAGCGCATACCGCGCTCGTGACCGCCGCCGTGAATCTGAGGCTCGATTCTCACGCGTGGCTTACGACGCACGTAAAGAGCGCCAATGCCCTTCGGGCCATAGACCTTGTGTGAAGATAGGCTCATCAAATCGACTTTGAGCTTTTGGGTATCCAATTCCATTTTGCCAGGAGCCTGCGTTGCGTCACAGTGAAAGATAATCCCGCGGGCCCTGCACATTTCGCCAATTGCGGCAATATCTTGAATGACGCCGATTGCGTTATTCACAGCCATCACCGAGACGAGCGTCGTATCTGGGCGCATTGCCGCTTCTAATTTCTTTAAATCGAGTAAGCCGTTTTCTTCAACGTCTAAATAGGTTACCTCGTAACCTTCGGTTTCTAAGTGGCGCATCGAATCCAAAACAGCTTTGTGCTCTGTTTTCACCGTAATAAGGTGCTTACCCTTATCGCGGTAAAAGTGCGCAGCGCCCTTAATCGCAAGGTTATCGGACTCGGTAGCCCCCGACGTCCAAACGATTTCTCTGGGATCAGCATTGATGTAGGCCGCAACTGCCGCGCGGGCTTCATCAACCGCTTTTTCCGCATCCCACCCATAGGCATGCGAATGGCTTGCCGGGTTCCCGAATTTCTCACATAAGTAAGGAATCATCTTTTCTGCTACGCGCGGATCCACCGGCGTTGTCGCAGAGTAGTCAAGATAAATAGGACGATTCTCAGTCATAGAACTTACTTTCCTTCTTTAACCACGTTTGTTCTTAAAAATAACCACAGCCTCACCTCGAGAGACGTTATGCGTATTCGCGTAATTCGTTTTGATTTTGGCAAGACTTTGTTTGTCTAAAAAATCTGTCATCAGTCGATTCATATCCGACCAAAGTCCGTGCGCTAAGCACTCGGCCCCTCCGCGGCATTGACCTGTGCCATAGCAATTGGTGGCATCTAGGCTTTCTTCGACGGCGCGCACGATTTCTCCTGCACTAATGGCTTCAGGCTCTCGCGATAAGCGATAGCCGCCACCTGGTCCACGGTTCGCGGTCACGAGCTTAGCCTTACGGAGTCTTCCGAAAATCTGCTCAAGATACGCCACTGAAATCTGTTCTCGGCGCGCGATATCGGCTAAGCGCACCGGCCCATTTTTCCCGTAAAGCGCAATATCAATCATGCTTGTGACAGCAAAGCGCCCGCGTGTTGTTAGCTTCATATCGTCGATTTCCGAGTAGTTTTGTCAGGAATAGCGAGTCTATCGAATAATTCCCGACTATAAAATAAGGAAATACGACTTTTGGTGTTTTTTCTAGGTAATTTTGCTTGTTCTATTTTTGCAACATTCCAATGAAAATTCAGCTCACCATATTACGTGCTAACCCGTGTTTCTTAAAATGAGCCCTTCCTGTCGTTCAGGCCAAAGAGTGCGCTCCTCAAAATTTGGGCGTTTTGAAATTCATTTTTTCGGAGATCCTTATGCTGAAAAAATTGCTTTTTCTCGGTGCTTGTGGCTCATTGCTTACAACCTCTGTGACCGCACAGGCCGAGGAACTCTTAATGGGTACAGAAAGCACCTACCCACCCTTTGAATTCACAGATACCAAAAACGGTACCGAAGTTGTCGGTTTCGATATCGATATGGTGCGTTTGATTGGAAAAAAGGCTGGCTTTACCGTCAAAGTTGTCTCGATGGGTTTTGACGCTTTGATTCCTTCAATTTTGAGCCGCCAAATCGATATTGCAGGCGCGGCGATTACGATTACCGAAGAACGCGCCAAGCGCGTTGCCTTTACTGCTCCCTACTACGACAGTGGTCTTTCGATTCTTGTTCGTAAAGCCGACAAAGACGTCTATAAGACAGAAAAAGAACTTGTCAATCAAGTCATCTGCGGACAGATTGGCACATCAGGCGCTGCGTTGGCGAAATCGATTCCTGGCACGACAGTCAAAACCTTTAATTCCATGAACGATGCGTACATGGAATTAAAGAATAAGGGCTGCGTGGCGATCATCGGCGACCGTCCAACAATCGGCCACTTCATGGTGAGTTCTCCGAAAAACGATGAAATCTACGCCCATCAGCCACGAGTCCTCGCGGTTGAACAGTACGGTTTTATCGTCAACAAGAAGAATAAGAAGCTTCTTGACCGTATGAACAAAGCCCTGGAAGAAGCCAAGAAAGATGGCTCTTACCAGGCGACGATGGAAAAATGGTTCGGCAAATAAGCCGAAGATTGGAGAAGAATCTACTTTAAACGCGGGAGTCGCTCATGGAATTCGACTTTTCCTTGGTGACCCAGTCAATGCCGCTACTTTTAGCGGGCGCACTGGTTACACTAAAAATTACGGCGATGGCCGTTGGCCTCGGTATGGTATTTGGCTTAATTGCCGCTATTGGAGCTCTGTGTAATAACCGCGTCATTCACTACATTGCGCGTGCCTATGTGAACTTTATCCGAGGCACGCCTTTGTTAGTGCAGATTTTCATCCTCTACTTTGCGCTTCCTGTCATCACGGGCGTTCGTATCGACCCCTTTACCGCCGCGGTGGCTGCCTGCTCGATTAATTCGGGCGCTTATGTGGCAGAAATCTTTCGCGCAGGCATTCAGTCGATTGCCATTGGCCAAAGACGCGCCGCTTTAAGTCTTGGGATGTCACCAGCGCAAACGATGCGCTATGTGGTTTTACCGCAAGCCTTTAAGCGTGTGATTCCGCCTCTTGGCAATGAGTTCATTGCGATGTTAAAGGACTCTTCTTTGGTTTCCGTGATCGGCTTTGAAGAATTGACCCGTAAGGGGCAACTCATTATTGCCGATACCTACGGGTCCTTGGAAATCTGGTCTACGGTTGCGATTCTTTATCTTATTATGACCTTTACGATTTCTCAGTTTGTCGCTGTGATGGAAAAGAAATTCCGTACGGGCGAAGAAAACTAGGCGTCGTTTGTACTGCTACGAAAGGCTAGTCAGGAAAATCGGGCTAGCCTTTTTCTTTCTTTTAAAGCCGCGGAACGGAAGTAAGGAGCTTTTGTGTGTAGGCGTCTTTCGGGTGACTTAAGACGTCTTTAGCAAAGCCACTTTCTACAATCCGCCCGTTTTTCATCACGGCAATGCGATCTGCCATACATTCAACGACAGCAAAGTTGTGCGTGATAAAGAGATACGCCACATGCGTTTTCTTTTGAATCTCACGCATCAAATTCAAAATTTGCGCTTGCACAGAAACGTCTAACGCACTTGTTGGCTCATCGCAGATAATAAGTTGGGGCTTTACTGCTAAAGCACGCGCAAGAGCAATGCGTTGCCGTTGACCGCCAGAGAATTCATGCGGAAGGCGCCCTGCGCAATCTTCGGGCAATCCAACGAGCGTCAGTAAATTTCTTACGCGATGCTCGAGGTTTTCTTTTGGCTTCGCTAAACCCAAAGAAATGATACCTTCTTTAATACATTCTCCAACACTCATTCGGGGGTCAAAAGAGGAGAAGGGATCTTGAAACACAATCTGCGCAAAGCGGTGGATTTCTCTTAATTGATCACCTTTTGCAGCAATCAAATCTTTGCCATTTAAGGTGGCCGTGCCAGTAATCCGAATGCGACCATCTAAAAGACGCAAAACGGTTTTGGCTAATGTTGTCTTCCCTGAACCTGATTCTCCGACTAAAGCTAAAGTCTCGCCTTCTGCGACAGAGAGCGTCACATCATCGAGTGCCCGAAAGCGCTTTGCGGGACGCAAGAAACCGCCAGAGGATTCATAGTCAACCGTTAGATGTTCGATATTTAAAAGCGTCTTTCCCACACAACTTGAAAGGTCGTAAGCGGCGTCCGCTTCTTTTGTTGCAAAGCTCTGAGGCATCAAACAGCGCACAGCACGGTGGTTTTCAAGCTTAATAAATTCAATGGGTTTCTCTTTACACTGCAATTTACAGGCAGGGCACCGGTCTGCAAAAACGCAGCCTGGCAAGGTAACGCCTGGCAGAGGAACTGAGCCAGGAATTCCCTTTAAGACGTGGTTGCGAGAATCTTTTTTGGGAACCGCATTAAGTAATCCTTTGGCGTAGGGGTGTAAGGGATGACTAAAGAAATCCTCGACTCCTGCCTCTTCAAGGAGTTCTCCTGCGTACATCAACCCCACACGGTCGGCATAACGCTTCACAAGTGCCAAAT
>CAVCTI010000016.1:0-5845 GCA_963604755.1 Duodenibacillus sp.
ATATTATTCAACGCTTAGCGAAGCAGTCGATGGGACGGCACTTTTACTGCCGCCGCCACCCCCTCTAAAAGCAGGAGATCCCGTCAACGAGCGTGATTGTCTCGCTTATGAGCAAGGCAAGAAACTGCGTCAAACCCCTCGAGGCGATCTTGCTCGTCTTGATGCCGATAGCTCTTTGGTTCACCTTTCGTTTCAGGAGGTTTTTGGTGTAAAGATTACGAAAGAAGAGACGCCAAAACTATTTGCTTTTATTAAGCGTTTGCGAAAAGAAACGGGGGCATTAGCCGTGCGTGGCGTGAAAGAGAAATACCATCGTATCCGCCCCTTTGTCTACTACGGGGAACCCACGTGTTTCAAGGAAGATGAAGAGCGCTTAGCCAAAGAAGGAAGTTACCCTTCGGGGCACTCGTCGAACGCTTGGGCAACCGCCTTAATTCTCGCGGAAATTAATCCGGCGAATAAAGACGCCATTTTGGCGCGTGGCCTTGATATGGGACGCTCTCGCATCATCTGCGGCTACCATTGGGCCTCTGACGTCGAGAATGCCCGTATCACAGGGGCAGCGAGTGTCGCAATCCTTCACGCCAATCCTTGGTTTATTCGCGATTTAAATGCGGTGAAGGCCGAATTTGCTGCACTGAAGAAAGCAGGGAAAGTCACCTTTCACAACGCAAAATGACTCGCTAAAAAAAGGGACGATAACCGCAATGGATCCGTCCTCATTTTCACGAAATTTGTATCGCGCTATTGAAAGAGCGTGTGAGCAATTTTCACAAGAATTCCTGCGGCGATTAGCCAAAAGAGAATAGCGCTTCCCTTATTTAAGATGCGAGAAACGCCTTTACCTTTAAGGTAGTGGCTTGCAAGAATCGTAAGCGAGCTATAAAGCACGTGACCGCAAAAACAAACACCGCCATAAATGGAAATAAGAAGCGCAGCTTTGTGAATGTAGTTTTCTTCAGGATGAATAAATTGCGGGAATAGCGCGACTAGGCTCACAATGAGCACGGGGTTTGTGATACTCAGTAAGAGTCCTGTCACAAACGCAGTTTTCGTATCGTCATCGGCTCGACTTTGTGCGTGGTATGTGGCGCTCGAAAAGTCCACCTCGGGCGCTGTCCAATTTCGGTAACCCAAATAGAAAAGCACGAGGCCTCCTGCGATCTGAATTATCGTGTAAAGCGTCTGAGAGGTCGCAACAATGACGCCAAGACCTGCGGCGCAAGCCACATTCGTGATCACAACGCCAAGCGTGATTGCCGCAGGAGACAAAAACATATGGCGTTTGCCGTAACGGAACGCGCAGGAAATCGTATAGAGAACGCCAGGGCCTGGTGTTAAGACAGTGACGACAATGAGTAAAAAGAATAGAAAGAGTTCGTGTTGCATAGCCTAATTTTTGGGGTACAAAACGAATTAAGGGAAGTAGGGTAAAGCATCGTAACACCAAAGCCGATATTTTCCTATACCCATCTGAGAAAAGGGAATTTTTTTTACTAATCGGCGTCGGCTAGAACTTCTAAGAGTTCGCTCTCTAAGGCAACCACTGTGTCTTCATCACGCAAAGCCTCGCCATCGATTAAAAAGACGTCTTCAACGCGCTCGCCAAGAGTTGTGATCTTGGCACTGATGAGATTGACGTTGTGGCACGCTAACGTATAGGTAATCGCATAAAGAAGTCCCATGCGATCGTTGCAGCTAATTTGTAATAGGGATCCACTACCAGAGGCATCAGTCTCAATATCGACGACAGGTTTAACAGGAAAGCTTCGTGAGCGTCGCGAGAGTTTGCCGCTACGCGGTTTTCTCGGTGGCTCTACACTCGTGAGACTCTTCTTTAAGTGCTCGATTAACCGTGTGCTTAAATGTTCATCTGTTGCGTCAAACCGCTTATCTTCGGCTAAGAAGGTATCTAAGACTTTCCCTGAGTGCGTCGTGTGAATGCGTGCTTCTAAAACAGACAAGCCATCACGCTCGAAAACACGAAGGATCTTCGCGACGATTCCTGAGGCATCATTTAGGTAAAGGAACACTTCAATTAAGCCATTTTCTTTTTGTCGTAGTGAGATCAATGGCAAAGCGGCTTCGCTTTCACTTAAAAGAACTTTGGCGTGCCAGAGAATGTCTTCCGTGCTATGACGCATGAAGTAGGTCAAATCAAGCTCATGAATAAAGGCATCGATTCTCTTTCGCTCAAAGGCTAAGGCAAGGAGATTTTCTTTGACCTTTTCAATTTTTTCTTTTATTGCGGATTCACTTGTTTGCGTCGTATTCTTTCCAGCAAGAAAGCTTCGCGTCTTATCGTAGAGTTCTTCAAGTAGTTGCCCCTTCCAAGCGCTCCACAATTTCGGATTTGTCGCACGAATGTCAGCCACTGTCAGTAGATAGAGGGCATCAAGCCTTTCTTTTGTTTGGACGACGTGAGCAAAATGCTCAATTACAGCTTCATCGGTTAAGTCTTTCTTTTGCGCGATGTGATTCATCGTGAGGTGCTCTTCAACTAGAAACTTCACAAAGAGTGTTTCTTTCGCTTCTAATCCAATGGCGCGACAAAAGCCCTGGGCGATTTCAGCACCGATTGCGGCATGGTGACCGCCTTGGCCTTTACCAATGTCGTGCAAAAGCGCGGCGAGCGTTAAAAGAGATCGAGCATTGAATTCAGCCATCACCTGTGAGCAATGCGGGAATTCGTGGGCGTACGAAGAGTGCGTAAAGCGACGGATGTTCCGAATCGCTTGCATCGTGTGTTCGTCAACCGTGTAGACATGAAAGAGGTCATGCTGCATTTGGCCTACGATGCGACCAAATTCTGGGATGAGGCGCCCTAAAATCCCCCAGCGATTCATCAGGGATAACGCTCTTGTTAGACCATAGCGCGCTGAGAAAATCTCGTGAAAAAGCCGTCTTACACCATCAGGGTAGAGGTTTTCAAAGTAACTGTTGGGGGACTCGAGCGCCACACGATACATAAGCCGCATTAGGTGCGATGTGAGCTCTCGATACTTCGTATTTTTTGTGATGTCGATAAACAAATCGACAAGATTTTGCGGGTTCTTTAAAAGCTGGTCGTCGTTTTCTAGGTCAAGCGCCGCATCGAGAGTAAAGGATCGAACTTTAACTTCTAAATGGCCACTTTCAGGAACTTCTTCTTCAAAAAGGCGCTCCTCGATATCGCGCTGCGTGATCTCCGTTAAGAGTTCAACTTCGTGAGCCTTACGATAGTAGTGTTTCATTAAGAGTTCGGCGGCATCAAGCCCAGTGGACGCTTCAAAACCCAAGGCCGTGGCTAGAGACGTTTGCTTTTCAAATAAAAGCCGGTTTTCCTCTCTGCGACTCATTAAATGAAGATGCATGCGAAGAGTGGAAAGAAAACGCATTGCATTTTTAAGTTTCTCGGCTTCGCTACGCGTGATTAACCCGTTACGTTCGAAGTCATCCAGAGTTGAGCCAAAGCCTGCGGCTCGGGCTTCCCATCGAATGAAGTGGATGTCACGCGAGGCGCCGATACTTTCTTTTACATCGGGTTCAAGCTCATAGGGGGTATCGCCATGCTTGTGGCAGCGCTGCAAGCGCTCAAGTTTTTTTTCTTGAAAGAACTTTTTTGCATCAAAACATTCTTTGAAAATGGCTTGTGCCTCTCGCGCCAACGCCTCTGACCCATAAATGGGGCATGACTCCAAGAAGTTTGTCGCAAAGGAAATATCCGTGAGAGCGTCTTTCCCGACCTCAAGAGGCGTTCTGACAGAGGCCCCAACAGTTAAGCCTAAGTCCCAAAGGTTTGTAAGAAATTCTGTGATGTGCTCTTTTTCGGTATCGGGGATATCACGCGAGACGACTAAAAGCAAATCAATATCCGAGTAGGGAAAGAGTTCTTCCCGGGCAAAGCCCCCAGCGGCAAAAACCGCCACAGTATTCGCATCAATGAGTTCAGTTGCGCGATTGACGACAATCTCTCTTAAAAGAGCGGCGTGCTTTTTTAAAAACACACTCACATCGTGATGACTTTGAAAGTCGTGCACGAGTTCGGCTTTTTTATGGATGTAGTCCTCACGCGTAATCAAGCGTTGTGCTCCTTTAGGTGAGGTTTTCGGGCTTTTTCCAGCCCTTTACCCAGCTCGGGGGCTCAGGAGATCCGGCGCTTACTGTCAAAATATCGTAGCCCGTTTCAGTGACTAACACCTGCAACTCCCACTGTGCCGAAAGGCTCTGGTCTTTTGTGACAACAGTCCAACCGTTACCGAGCGTTGAGATAAAGCGTTTACCGGCATTGACCATCGGCTCGACAGTGAAAATCATCCCTGGCTCAAAGTCAGCTGTGGGAGCAGAAATCGGAAAGTGACTCACATGCGGCTCACCGTGAAATTCTCGGCCGATGCCGTGGCCACCATACTCTTGCACAATCGAAAGACCTAAGGGCGAGACAAAGTTGTAGCACGCTTCACCAATATCGTTAAAGTTCCCGCCAGGTCTTACCGCTTCAATGCCTGCCCACATGCAACCGAACGTCGCATCAACAAGGCGTTTACCCGCAATGGTGGGTTTACCGATTTGATACATACGGGAGTTGTCACCGTAAAAGCCATCTTTTTCGATTGTGACATCAATATTGATAATATCGCCTTTACGAAGAATCTTTTTCTCGCTTGGAATGCCGTGGCAGATCACGTGATTAACGGAAATGCAGGTGGCCGCTGGATAAGGCGTCATTCCTCTTGGCGCGTAATGCAAACAAGCCGAACGTGCGTGAAGTACGTTTTTCGTGTAATCGAGCATTAAGTCATCTAAGTGCTTTGTCGAGACCCCCGCCTTTACAAAGGGCGTGATGTAGTCAAGGAGCTGTGAGGCAAGCTGCGCCACATGACGAATGCCTTCAATATCTTCTTTGTTATAAATACGAATGGGAGATGTCATAATCAATCAATTTTTCTTAATTCGGTACCGTTTTCTGTGAATAGCTTGGCGGGTATATCTTTTACTGAACATTCGACTAACCCGTAGCCCGCGACGCCATAAACGAGAGTGGCAACAGCGTTTTTACAAGAATCATAGAGCACGAGCCCCGCGTTGAAATCCTCGGGAAAACCTTTAAAAAGAACTGAGATTCGCGATGGGGTTCCCAAACTATGAATGCGAGAAATCACTTCCTGGCCCACGTAGCAGCCTTTGCCGTATGTGATGGCATCCCACGCATCAAAGTTAATCGATTGCGGGATAAAAAGGCCTTCGGTTTTCGCAAAGACCCAGGGGAATTTGGCAAGGAGCGCTTTTTCCCACCAGAGATCTTCCTCGAAAGCACTCTTAACTTCGCCTTCTTTTATAACTAGGCTCGCAAAGGGAAGGGAAAGCGCAATTGCATCGGCTTTGTCATCTACGCTATCGAATGCCCCATAAACCGTAAGCTCGGGAGCAAGATCAATCGTTACCTTGCGCCGTAGGCTATAAAGGCGCAGGCGCTTTGTGATTTTTTCAGCTAAATCGCTAGAAACAATCGCGAGAAAACTCTCCTCTTTTTTAAAGAGAATAAGCGAGGCTAGGACACGGCCCTTTGCATCACAATAGCCCGAAAGGCGAGGGGACGCATCGATTCTTTTCGCATCGAGCGTCACTTGGCCCTGTAAGAACTCGCAAGCGTCAAGTCCTTCAATCTGAAGGACAGAAAGACGCCCGAGTTTGGTTAAACCTTTATCGTTTTTTAATTCAGTCATAAAATATCGCCACAGAATTTGGATATTATGACGCATTCGGCGCATCTGTGGTTTTGCGCTACCAATTGATTTTGGGAATTGTGATTGTGGATAGCGGTGAGAACTAAGAAAATTTAGAAATTCTACCGGAGAAGAGACTT
>CAVCTI010000016.1:5855-7271 GCA_963604755.1 Duodenibacillus sp.
CGCCTGTTGCACTCGAAGGTAAAAACTCGAAAGCCATCGATGTTTATGTCAATACGGGCGACTCACTTAAAACGGTTGCGCATAAAGTGGTTCAAAGTGGCGTCAGTGTCAACGAGACAATGTTAAATGTCCTTTTGCGCGTCTTTGCTGACCCGACAAAACTTCACGCAGGTCGCTATCACTTCGAAGAGGGCGTGAGCCTTTTAAAGATTGTTGAGAAGTTTTCCAACGGCGAAGTCGCTCAGGGGCGCCTCCGTATTATCGATGGGATGACCTTTAAGGACTTTCGTGCGCTGATTAACGGCAATGACGATTTAAATCACACCACAGAAAAATTAACTGAAGCTGAGATTCTTAAGAAATTGGGTTCCACTTACACCAAAGCCGAAGGCCTCTTTTCTCCTGATACCTATCACTTTCGGGCTGGCGTTACGGATATGTCTGTTTTAACGCAGGCCTATGAAAAACAAAAAGCGGTTTTAGAGCGGGAATGGAAAGCGCGTGCTCCTGGCTTAAAACTTAGAAACCCCTACGAAGCATTAATTCTGGCTTCCATTATTGAAAAAGAAACCGGGATTCGCACAGACCGCCATTTAGTGAGTTCTGTCTTTCACAATCGCTTGAGAATTTGGATGCCCCTACAAACAGATCCCTCTGTAATCTATGGCTTAGGTGACGCCTATAAAGATCGCTTAAGAAAAGCCGACCTTCAAAGGCCAGGGCCCTACAACACCTATTTAAATTACGGGCTTCCTCCAACACCGATTTGCATGCCCACAACGCTTTCGATACAAGCGGCATTGCACCCAAGTTCAACGAAATATCTATACTTTGTGGCTCGAGGCGATGGGACTTCGGTTTTCTCTGTCACACTTGATGCACACAACAAGGCTGTGAATCGCTATCAGAAAACGCCCCGACGTTAAAAGGATTTAAAGCATGGAGCGCGGTAAATTCATCACATTTGAAGGAATCGATGGTGCAGGGAAAAGCACACAGATTGATGCGCTTTGTGAATTCCTGAAATCTAAAGGGATCGAGGTCGTCAGAACGCGTGAGCCTGGTGGCACGCCGCTAGCGGAAAAAATCCGTGATTTGTTACTCCATGACTCGATGCAAGTGCTAACGGAAACCATTCTTTTCTTTGCCTCGCGCGCTGAGCACATCGCCGATGTGATTGAGCCAGCACTTGCTCGTGGCGCTTGGGTGTTATCAGACCGCTTTACCGATGCCACCTTTGCCTATCAAGTTGGAGCCAAAGCTGAGAGCGCAGATGTTGTCGAAACACTTGAAGCGATTGTTCAAAAGGATTTACAGCCCGATTGCACAGTGCTTTTTGATATCGAGCCAGATGTGGCGGCAAAGCGGCGCGCCGCAGCGCGGGCTGCCGATCGCTTTGAAGCCGAAGACGTTCAC
>CAVCTI010000017.1:0-3983 GCA_963604755.1 Duodenibacillus sp.
GTTCAACAAGCGGACCGTATGAGCCGTCCGAATTCATTGCCTGCGTAAAACCCTCACCTTCGATCACAATTAGTGTTTGTCCCAAAGGATGCACATGCCAGAATGTACGAGCTCCAGGAGAAAACCGAACGTAGGCCCCATAGATTCGAGCCGGATTGCTTTGGCGAAACCCCATCTGAACCGCAGCTTCGCCCGTAAATGTTTTATTTCCGGCGCTCACCCAATTCGATGGGTGTACAACAATCTGCTCAGGGCTCTTTTCGACTGGATTCTCAGCTTTAGCCTCTAGTATTTGCCCAACAAGACCAAGGGCAACAAACGTTAAGAAAAGCACACTCTTAGGCATGGCACACTTGCTTTGATTACTTAGTAGACTTCACAGTGCGACCGAAAAACTCCGTGAGTTTCGCCACTTCCTCGTTAACATATTTCGGAACGAAATACGTTTGGATATGTGTTGCGCCTTCGATCTTGTAGAGTTCTTTATCTTTCGTGCCCGTAGCAAGAGCAAAGGCTTCCTCGGTCATATAAAGCGAATCGGCTTTACTGCCAGCAATCATCAACAAAGGAACATTAATTAAATTAATCTGGTCTCGAGCGTCCCAGGTCATCAAATCAAGAAGACTTGCTTGCGTGTAGGCAAATGTTGAATTCGGGTGACGATGCGTGCGTCCATAATATTGCATGCCTTCACGATACAAATCCGTCGGGATTTTGGCGATAGATTCGTCAGTTAGCTTATCAAAGTCGATGTTGCCTGTGAGAGTGACCGTCCCTTCGCGGAAGTCTTTAGCTCGGGCTTTGACGGCTTCAGCTAACCGTTTTTGGACCGTATCCTTACCGCTATTGATATAACCTTCACGGCGAACTTCGCCACTATTGAACATAGAAAGCGTTGCAACAGCCTTTACGCGCTTATCGCTTTTAACGGCATTGAGCGTATAACCGCCGCCACCACAAATACCCATGGCGCCAATGCGCTCAGCATCCACACCCTTAAAATTGCTGATGTAATCGATCATGCCGTGAATGTCTTCGGTACGAAACTGCGGCTTATCAGTGTGACGGGGAAGCCCTTCGCTTGCGCCCTGATAAGAGGCATCAGCGGCAATCGTGACATAGCCTTCGCTCGCAAGGCGCTGAGCGAAAAGACCGGCGACCTGTTCTTTCACGCCACCATTGGGATGCGCCACAACAATCGCAGGGTACGAGCCTTTGGCGTCAAAGTTTGCCGGCGTATACACGTTAGCGGCAATTTTCAAACCATTGAGTGTGTAGCTCACAGGATGAATATTGACCTCACCAGGTACGTTTCTTTCAATGGCGCCTTGATAGACGAGTCCATAGGGATTTTTTGTCGTAACGGCAGCACAGGCTGTTGCCACACAAGCTGCGGCAATACCAGCAGTAATCGTTGTTTTATTCATCTTCATTGTCCTTATAAAGTTAGTGGTTGATTACATTATTTAAAGTCTTTTGCGCTAAATCGGCCTCGGTATTGCCGACTTCTTTACGTAAGAGATCGACAAAACTTTGGAGTTCAGAAGCCGTTAGCCCAGTATTGATTGCCACGCGAAGGTGCGAGCGAAGCTGTGTGGGAGCAGGCAGTGCGGCAAGAGTCGATACTGTCAAGACCTCGCGCGTTTTCCAATCGAGAACGTCGTTGGCAAAAATCTCACCGAAAAGATGCTCTTTAAGATAGGTGTCAATTTCGGGGCAGAACGTGTAAACCTCGGCTTTTACAGGAGCTCCGACAAGTTTCGTCTGGGTTGCGGTCCCGAGTTCGCGAATATTGGTGTCTTTCGCTAGCTTCGTGGGCTCTTTGCCCTTTGCATCAACAAGGCCTCGTGCCTTTCTTTCTTTTGTGAGATTAAGAAGGGTATTGAGCGCCGTTAGGCTCCGAGGGAAACCAGCGTAAGCGTAAAGCTGCACAAAAGCGGCTTTTGCTTCGTTTACTGTCACGCCTTGGCTTAAAGCGTGATTGAGTATGACCTTTAACTTCGCTTCGTCGCCTTTGGCCGCATAAGCCATAACAGGAATCAACTCGGTTTGCACTCGCGTCAGTTCTGCTTGCGCATTGCCAGCTAGGCCCGCGAAAGCAGCGCACACACCGAGAACTTTGACTGTGTTTGAAAAAGACATGGCTTTATCCTCATATCGATTAAAGCGTTTCTTGGCGGCTCGAAATCGAACCGCAAAGAAATCTTATGAGGGAAAGTGACTCTGACCCATGCCTAGAACTATGAGGGTTTTGCTCAATTCTCTACGTAAAGAGAATAGGGCAGAGAACAAAGAGAAAAGTGCAAACTTTTCTTCAGTCGGGGAAAGTGATATCGACTGTGTTGATTGGGTTATTTACAGTTTTGCGGATGACATCCTGACGAGGGGAGGCACCAAAGAGTCGCTTGTATTCACGGCTAAATTGCGAGGTGCTTTCGTAGCCCACATTCGCTGCAACGCTCTCGACACGCAAGCCCTCGGCTAAGAGTAGGCGTTGCGCTTCATGCAAGCGTAACCGTTTTTGAAACTGCATGGCCGATAGCGAAGTCACATCTTTGAAATGCTTATGAAATGTCGATGGTGCCATACAAGCGATTTTCGCTAACGCCTCAATGCTCACGGGCTCTCGAAAATGCTCGCGCAACCAGTCGATTGTTTTCACAATTTGATCGTTATAGGTGTAGTTCGAACAAAAATGCGCTAGAGCCTCTCTTTGCGGGCCGCAAAGTAAGAGATAGTGAATTTCCCGCAATAGCATTGGTAGCAATACACCGTGGCGCTCTGGGCGTCGAGCAAGTTTCACAAGCCGAATAACGGCATCGAGAAGCTCTTCGGAGGACTCGCTAACAATAACTGAGTTGGGATTGTTCTCTCGATTTAGCTCACTCTCGAGATTCGGACTATGTAGAAGCAAATCCGAAATAATGGCTCGATCCAACAGCACAGAAACCGAAAGAAAAGGTTTTTCAGGTGTTGCGTCAGCAATTTGGTAAACCCCTGGCAAATCAAGGCTTACGACATTTGTTTCACCTGGCCCATAGTTTGCCGTAATTGCACCGATAAGCGACTTTTTCGACCCCTGCACGACAAGAGCAAACATCGGTCGATAAAAACATTGATGCTTACCTTGCTCACTGTCAAAACGCGTTAATGCCATTGACCGAACAACGCCTTCTAGGCGACCCTCTTGAGGCAATAGCGAAAGAATCTCTTCACGAAGAACCTTGAGAGCGGGCAAATCTGGCATAGTGTTTTCTCCGTTTACTCAAAAGACTAGAGACAAGTGCAGGGAGGGTGGAGAAATTTTATCTTTTGAATTTTTTTCGGTCAATGGGCCTAGGAGTATGCAAAGCACAAAAGCAATGGCATCAAAAGAGAAATAGGCAGAAATACCGCGGTTCTAGGTATGGGATTAGCCATAGAGCCCGAATAAGATTACGGTAGTCAAGGTTAGAGTCAGCATTTCTGACTCAATACTGAAATTTCGCAAGAAAAAAAGGGATATTGGAAATGAAACCGTACATTATTTCTCACATGATGACTTCTCTCGACGGACGTATCGATTGCGCCATGACTGAACTTCTTGACTCGAGTGATTCCTACTACGAAGCGCTTAAAAAACTCGATGCTCCTTCACAGTTAATGGGCCGAGTCACGATGCAAATGCACTTTGCCGATTCGATGCCCTTTAAAGCAAAAAATCAACAAAGCATCGGTAAAACGGCACACCACATAGCCTCCTGCGCTGAAGGTTACACTATTGCCGTGGATACGCACGGCACATTACGTTGGTCAAGTAACATTCAAGATGATAGGCCTTTACTTGTAATCACTTCTGAAACTTGTCCCAATGAATATCTCAAGTACTTAGAAGAGAAAAAAATTTCGTGGATTACCGTCGGTCAACATGAGATTGAATTAAAAGGGGCGATGCAAATCCTCTCTGATGAATTTGGCGTCAAACGCCTTGCAGTCACAGGAGG
>CAVCTI010000018.1:0-4655 GCA_963604755.1 Duodenibacillus sp.
CGAGGAGATTTCTGAAGTGACGCGTTTCCTTCAAGAAAAGAAAGGCGTCGCAGAAATCGATAGCGATGAGTTAAATGCGAAACTTAATTTTCTCTGTTCCATTGCAAGGACTCGCCCTGAAGTAACAGTGACGCACTACGAAGCAGACCTCACAAAAGAGGGAGGACGTTACGTCAGAGAAACGAAAGCCATACGCTTTATTAACCCAACTGAGAAAAAACTTATCTTTCTCGATTACAAGGAACTCTCCTTTGATGACATCGCCTCTTTAGAGGGCGTGGTTTTCGAGCGCTTAGAGATGGAGAGAGAGTCGTGAAGCAATTTATCGCGATTGACTTGAAATCCTTTTACGCCTCGGTCGAATGTCGCGAAAGAGGATTAGACCCCTTACTTACAAACCTCGTGGTTGCTGATGCAACACGCACGGAGAAAACGATTTGCTTAGCGGTTACACCTTCTTTGAAGGCCTATGGGATTTCAGGACGGGCAAGACTTTTTGAAGTCGTGAGTCGCGTAAAAGAAATTAACGCAGATAGGCGTAGGGTAGCTCCAGGCCACCGCTTTAGCGGGAAAAGTGAAAATGCTCGCGCCTTATCGCAAGACGCAAGTCTTGAGCTCGATTACATCGTCGCGCCTCCCCGTATGGCCTACTACATGCGCTATAGCGGAAAGATTTTTAGTACCTATTTGAAGTTTGTTTCCGAAGAAGACATCTATGCGTATTCAATCGATGAAGTCTTTATCGATGCAACACCATACCTAGCAACTTATGGCGTTAGCGCGCGAGAACTCGCGCTTCGTATGGTAAAAGCCGTTTTCGATGAAACAGGAATTACGGCTACTGCTGGCGTTGGAACAAATTTGTATTTAGCCAAAATCGCCATGGACGTGGAAGCAAAGCACTGTGAACCAGACGCTAATGGTGTGCGTATCGCAGAACTTAATGAAGAAAGTTTTAAACGGCGCCTTTGGAATCACCGGCCGATTACGGACTTTTGGCGTGTTGGGCGTGGGTATGCCGCTCGCCTTGCAAAGCTAGGCGCCGAGACGATGGGAGATGTGGCAAGACTTTCTTTAGAGAACCCACAAGTGCTTTTTGATACGTTCGGTATTAACGCTGAACTCTTAATCGATCACGCGTGGGGTTGGGAAAACGTGAGCCTATCTGATGTGAAGTCGTATAGCTCAGAAAATCATAGCCGTATGTCTGGGCAGGTTCTCTCTGAACCGTACCCCTATGAGAAAGCCAAACTCGTTACCTGGGAAATGGCCGATTCTTTAGCGCTTGAACTTGTTCAATTAGGGCTTGTCGCGCGGGGTCTTGGCATCACAGTCAGTTATGACGTTGAAAACATCACAAACGCCAAGCGAAGGAAAAACTACAAAGGTCTTCTTGTGCAAGATGGGTACGGAAGGGTTGTGCCTAAGCCAGTACACGCAAAGACCGTGTTTCACATCCCGAATTCCTCGGGGAAAGTTTTCGCAGATAGCGCCGTTGCGCTTTTTGAGCGCATCGTTGACAAGACACTTCTTGTAAGAAAAATTACCGTTGAAGCGCAATCGATTGTCCCTGAGCGCGAAGTAGTCGAAGTAAACGAACCACTTCAAGAAGATCTTTTTGGCTTTGAAGAAAAGACAAGTTGCGCTTCGCATGAAAAAGAGAAAGCGTCATTAGATAGGGAGCATCGCATGCAAAAAGCCGTGCTTCTTATTAAAGAGAAGTTTGGAAAAAATGCACTCTTAAAGGCAAAGAATTTTCAAGAGGGCGCCACCGCACGCGAGAGAAATAGGCAGGTCGGTGGGCACAAGGCTTGAGAGGGGAAAACCACTTCAAAACGGGGGATTTTTAACTTTTTTGAAGTATGTTACGGAAAAGTTAATTTTGGCGTGCTTTCTCACCTTCTTCTTTAACGGTGGTTTTGTACTGATTGAGAGGATTAGGCAAAAATAAATTATTCAAATTGAATAATTCAAAATAGAATAAAAATGACAAGCAATCCATTTTTTATCGCTAGGAAAGTTCCTTCAGAGTTTTTCTGCCCAAGAAAGAAGGAAGTAGCGCAGCTAAAGAATCGGCTTCTTAATGGTGCCAATGTCGCGCTCATTGCCGAGCGCGGAATAGGTAAAACAGCTCTTATCGCTAACACGCTCGAGAGAAGGGAACTTCGCAATAAATTCCAAGTCGTTCATGTCGAATTGCTTCACACAACAAGTTTCGCGGAATTTGTTTTCGCTTTCACGAAGAGCGTTTTTGATTCATTGCATTTACAGGGGCAGAAGGCACTCTTAGACTACGCTCGTTTCTTAAAGTCATTACGGACGCAAGTGACGCTTGCTTCTGGTGCGAAGGAGCTAGCCTTTTCTATCAATCTTGGAGAAATCGTCAAGCCCGAAGCAACCCTCAAGGAGATCTTCTCTTATCTAGGAAAAGAAGAGAAGCGTGTTCTTGTTGTTCTCGATGGTTTCGAGCGAGTTGCAAATTACGAGGAAGCCAACAGCGTAGTTCTTCTTTTAAGCCTCATCCTCAGTCCAAAAAACATGACGTTCATTTTCTCGGGATCGAACCGAGAGATGTTGTAGAAGACCTGCCTTTCTTCGAAGCATCCGTGTTGTCAGAATGAAGACGTGATTGCGGTTGGAGAAATTCCTGAAGACGACTACGTGAAGTTTGTTGAGGGACTATTTCGAAAAAACAATCGAGAAATTGAGTCGGAGGCTATTCGGGCAATTTACCGAGAACTTTCGGGGAACACGTTTTGCCTGCAGCGAGTCTTTCACGGCGCCTTCGCTCGCACAGAGGCTCGCGCACGCTGCACAAAAAGAATCCTTAAGGCCGCATTAGAAGAAGAGGTTTTGGTCAACGGCACAATGTACCGAGAAACGCTTTCGCTCCTTTCTCGCAGAACTAAAGAAGTTCTCTATGCAATTGCTAAAGAAGGGGAGGCGAATCACGTCACATCAGGCGCTTTTGTTAAACGCCATGCGCTTTTTTCTCAGAGCTCAGTGCAGGCGGCAATTAAGCTACTGCTACAGCGCGAGATCATCACGAGAAAGGAAAAAGCGTACTCAATTTCAGACAAGTTTTTCTCGCTATGGATTCGCAGAGAAATTCTTGGAATTCGATAAAGAAGTTGCCGAAGGGTTTCTCTTCCTAGCGATGGCGTCACTCAAAGGGTAAAGGCTCCGAGCTTGAAAGCTCTTTAGTCGAAAGGCCCATGAAACTGCACTCAAACGCAGCAAAGCGCGGGTTGTAAAAGAAAAAAACAGTGGCCTTTTTCTTGAGCTCCTCGAGATGAATTTTTGCTGGATTCAGTTTGATTTCTGCAAAGACGATTCTCTTTTCAGTATTGTTAAGTGCCACAAGATCGATTTCGTTTTCGCCTTTTTTATCCCACCATGGGCCGACAGCAGTAAATAAGCCAAGATTTCGAAAATGCCGGCGATACAATCGCTCTAAAACTCGCCCTGCCCATGTTGGGTAACGAGCCTCGATTTCTTTGACAATAGCAGCCGGATTTGGTGACTGAAGCATTTTCAGGTTCGGTAAGCAAAACGTGTACCAAAAGTCGAGTAGCGCATCTCCTAGTTCGTAGCGGATGCGTTTTCTTTTGGCACCATTTTCTGCAACGGGCTCTGTGCGCTCAATCAGCCCGTAGAGGTTTTCAAGCTGATTTAAGTGGCCAGAGATATTGAAATCGAAAAGGGAGGTTAATTCTGTTCTCTTGTTTTTCCCTTGCGAGATAGCCATCAGGATTTCGTTCATGCTCGCAGCGTTGGCCTTAAATTCTGAAGCAATCATAAGTTGTGCTTCCGTTGTAAATCCTGAACTAAAAAGGAGAGCGTAATCGATCATGGCATCAAGCGTTGTTGCGCCTGAAGCGAGCATGCTTTGAACGTATTGTGCGACTCCCCCCGTTAGAGAATAAAGAACTAAGAGGTCATCACCCGTAAAGTTTTCTTTGTAGTCACGAAAGATAACTTTAAGAAGAGCCAGATCAAACGGCTCAAGACGAATAAAGGCGCTTTCACGAGCAAAGAGGGGAGCTTTCCCATCCTCGAAAATTTTTCGCATACTACTTACAACCGAGCCGCACGTGATAAGAAGAAGTTTTGAGCGTGTGTGATAGCGATCCCAAAGTTCCTGAAGACTAGTGAAGACTGTTGGGTCAACAGCCTCAAAGTTTTGGAACTCATCGAGAATAAGCGCGATGGGGCGCTTCTCGGATTCTTTAAAAATGAATCGGAAAATTTCCTTGTAGGTTTGAACGCTTGGCGCGAGCGCAATCCCTAGTGTTTCTGTGGTTTCTTTTCTTAAATTCGAAAGATTACTTCGGGTAAGTTGCGTTGCGACATAAAGGTAAATCCGTGGCATTGCGGGGTTTGCGCAAAGCGCCTTTTCGATAAGCCGTGTTTTGCCAGAGCGACGGCGGCCAGCGATTGCGACAAAGCGGCTCATGCCCTTTTCTAGGACGTCGCTTTGAAATTGCCTGAGCAGTTCAAGTTCGCGTTCCCGACCATAAAATCGATTCGAATTAACGGTGGAGTTTCTCATGATTTTCTTCTATTGCGCAAAAAAACATGTATGAAAATTAACATAAATTTTGATTATCTACTAGAACTTTCCCAATGAGTGGGACTATACGGGGATTTTAACC
>CAVCTI010000019.1:0-3965 GCA_963604755.1 Duodenibacillus sp.
ACTGTGCTTGCAAGAAGACAACGTCAAACTTTGGCTTGTTCGCTCGGTTATAGTCCTTGAGTGTTGCATCATCCTTATCGAAATACCGCTCGATGGGATGTTGATAAAGACGCCCTGCAGAGATTGTCTGCATACGAGCCTTCCATTCTTCCCCTGCTTTCTTATTCACAAATCCTTTGACATAAGCGCCGATGCCACAGTTGTAGTAGGTATAGGAATTCCCGACAAATAAGCCACGCGTCGGATTCTTAATGCCAAGCGACTTCACAGTAGGTTTTACGTTGTAGAACTCAGAAATGTTCGCTTTCTGAATACCCTGGCTAGCGGAAGCAGCAACGCCAATTTGAGAAAAGCTAAGAGCGCTAGCAAGAGCTAGCATCAAGAAATATTGCTTCTTCATCTTTAGGAGCCCTTAAGTGTGAGGGGCCAAGGTAGCTTTTTTTGCTACCCTAGCCAAAGAAGGAAAATGACTACATATTAAAGATCTGGTTCATCACCAAGATTGTCCCGAAGCAGGCGAACATCGGAATCATGTTGCGCCGCACAAGACTCATCGGGCTTACACCAGCTACGAGAGCAGCGGCAATTAGGCACCCTGCCACAGGGCTCATCGAGCGGAAAATCGAGCACGCTAAGTGCATCGGAACCATCATGGCAGGCAAATGGCCACCAACTTGGGCTTGAACGTCAACCGAGAGGCTAGCGAAGGCCGAGAAAGCACCCACACCAGAACCAGTTAAGAAGGTAACAATGCCGACCAAGCCAGACAAGACACAAGTCATACCGCCAGCACCGAATCCGAAGCCCTTAGCCACATCGATAATTTCATTGACGAGGCCAGAAACACGTAAACCTGTCGCAAAAACTTCAGCGCAGATAACGAGAGCAACGACACCGCCGAAGAGTGCACCCATTTTCTTAAAGAACACGAGGCAATCCTTCATCACAAGCTTCGCATCTCTTAAGCGAATGAGTTCAATGATTGCAACGACAATCCACGTTAACATCAAAGCGCTCGGCGTGCTTAGTTTGATCGAAGAGATGCCAAACTTCGAAAAGATAAAGAGCAAGACAATGGGAACAAACGGGAAAAGAGCGTACCACTTCGGGCATTCACGCGCGACAGTTGCTTTCGCTTCCTGTGCTTCCTCTTCAATATCGACCTTCTTAGCGTCGTAATACTTTGCCGTAAAGTAAATCGCAATGGCTGTCACAAGATAAGCCGGCCAACAGGCCACAAGCTGCCACTCAATAAAGTAACTCATTGAATCAATATTTGCCACTTTAGCAGCAAGCTGTTGGGTTCCAAACAAGGGGCCAGCCGCAACGGCCGAGCAACAAGCGATACAAGCCGCAGCCGCCCCACGGCTGACGCCAACACCGACAAGAATCGGATAGAAAGCAACTAACAACAACATCGTTAACCCTGCGGCCGACACAACAACGAGGTTAATACCTTGACCGATTAAGTAGGCCAAAGCCAAAACAAGGTAAGGCTTACTTAAAGCACGCAAGGGCTCCGCACACAATTGCACGAGGCGATTCGCGGCACCAATTTGGCTCATATAGCCTGCGAAACCGCCGCAAGACATAATGATTAAGCCAACGCCAACGACCTGCTTCTTGGTAATGGCATTGATTAATTCAATCAAGTCAAACCAGATAAAGCCCGTTGTCTTTGTGCCCTTGGGCAAAAATGCGGTTGTGCCGCACAAGATGCAGATAGCGATAAGAATCAATCCAGCTGCGAGCAAGACGATGTGCACAGGATAGCGCTTAATAATCATCCATCCGGCAACAATCGTAATCAACGCAGCAGCGATGATTGGGATTGTCATTTTCTTTCTCCTTTTTGTTACGGGTTTTCTTTGTATCTCTCGAATTTAAGCGTGACGCTTTAATCCTTGGTTTAACGAACTACATGCACCTCGAAAACCCGCGCATAGTGCCTGTAGCTTTTAAAAAACTTATCTTGAGAAGAACCGTGTGACGGTCTCTTGGGCTACGTCGCGAAGGAATTTCGCAAGTGTGGGCTCAACTTCGCAGTCAAATTCGATTGTTCTTACATCAATTTTGAAGAGTGTGGCGATAACCGTGAGAGCCAAAAGGTATGAACCCGCTGGCGTCGGATGGCGATTGTCCCCAATGTAAAGTGGGCAAGCGGGGTCATTTTCGCGTGCTAAGGCAAAAGCCAACCCAACGGGAACTGCAATGGCCTCATTGTCGTTAGCGGCCAAGAGAATTGCATCAGCCAATTGACTTGTCATCTCGGGGCGATCGGCATACGCCCAAGAAATTAAAAAGATTGGGGTAGCACCGTGCTTGCGACAAATATCGGCGTCAATCTTTGCAAAGCGCTTAAAGTCTTCACCCAATTGCGGATGAATCGGGCCTTGAGATGAATCGAGAAGCAAAACACTATCCCAAAGTTTCTCTGACGGGTCTCGGAATTGGACTGTGTTCTTGCCATCCGTACTAAAAGAGTATGAACTAATCGCATTTGGACGGAAATAACTCTCCAAGTCATGCCAACTTAAGCTAGCGCCGTTGATTGCAACAAGGTTTCCACGATACTTCGGAGGAGTAGGCGCTTTCTGAAGAAGCCTTCTTGCGAAGCGGTGTGCCCCATTGTTGAAAAAGAAAAAGGAATTCCCAACCCAAAGAAGCGCCTTGGGAGGATCAATCTCTTTGATTTTCGGCAAAACTGTATGCTGCAACCCTGTAATCGGATTTACTAGTAACACTTCTGAGCTCATAGACATGCTCCTTAAATCGTAAGGAGATTTCCGTAGAGAATTCTCCTTAGCTCCACTTGAAGTCAGTCTATACTGCGCAAAGAGAACACAATTTCAGTCGCCTCAAACGACTTTGCACAAGTTGCAAAAGAAAAAAAGGGAGAACTTCTGAAATGGGGAATTTGGGACTTTGGTTGCGGGGGAAGGATTTGAACCTCCGACCTTCGGGTTATGAGCCCGACGAGCTACCAGACTGCTCCACCCCGCGGTCCATGTGAAGAATTTGAGATTCTATAGAATACGAGTTTCTTCGTCAAGATTTGTTGAGCCTTAATTCATGACTTACGATGCATTTAGAGCCTTACTCTTTTCTTTTGGTTTTAAGAGCGCTCGACACATCCTTTTAAAGAACCTTGATTGGTTCACAATTTTTGACTATCACGAAAAGTGGTCAGGCCCCATGGCTGAAGACCCCGTTACCGTGATGGGACTACGGTTTCCGAATCCCGTAGGACTTGCTGCTGGCTTTGACGTAAACGGTATCCGTGTCAATAGCTTAGGCGCCTTAGGCTTTGGTTTTATCGAGGTGGGCTCCCTTACAGAATTTCCTTGTAACGACACTCAAGTCGTGCGCCAAAAGAAAACCGATACGGGTTTGAGTCTTTCTTACTCGGCCTCGCATCCAAACGTTGGAATCGACCAAGCGCTCATTAACTTAAAGAGCGCCGATGGGTTTCACTTGCGTGGCGGTCTATTGGGTGTGAGTTTGGCAGTCAATCCAAAGTGCTCTATAGAAGACTTAACAGGTCTAACGAATACGTTAACCAAGAGCTACAAACGAGCCGATTACTTTACTTTCGATACGGCAGGACTTACTGACGACGCGATTCTCACAGCGCTTCGAGCCATTCTCGAAAAACGCTCTGAAGTCACTTCGAAAACGAATGCCTCGCGCAAACCCGTTGTTGTAAAACTCTATCAAGGCCGAACCAAAGACGCGCTTTCCAATCTCTTAGACCGCCTCGTTGCCGCAGGAGCCAATGGCATTCACGCCGCAGGAATTTCAAAAGAGGCAGAAAGCGGCCGTTACCTTACGGGAAGCGCGGCAAAAGAAAGTTCGCTTGCGTTTCTTAGTTCCGTAACCGACCATCTCAAGGATTCAATCCCCACGATTTCTTCTGGCGGCATCATGACGCCAGAAGATGCCGTAAGTCACATTCAGGCTGGCGC
>CAVCTI010000020.1:0-3386 GCA_963604755.1 Duodenibacillus sp.
GTGTTTCTCGCATCGCGAATTTAGGGGTTGAAACAAAAACTCCTTTAGTTGCCACGCACCCAGTGATGTTTTTGCGGAAAGAAGAATTTAAAGCGCACGAAGCCCGTGTTTGCATTGCCACGGGGCGCGTAATGGCCGATTCCACAAGACCGCACGACTTCACAGAAGAGCAGTACATGAAGACGGCAGAGGAGATGACTGAGCTCTTCTCAGACATGCCTCAGGCCATCGTAAACACCGTTGTTATTGCCGAGCGTTGTAATTTGGACGGTGTTTTACAGAGCCCGCAGTTGCCAGTTTTCCCGACCCCAGACGGGATGAGTCTAGATGACTACATGGTAAAACTTGCGAAAGATGGCCTAAATCGCCGTCTCACGTTCCTCTATCCTGATGAAGTCGAGCGAGAAAGACGTCGGCCTGAATATGAAGAGCGCCTAGATTATGAATTAAAGACCATTATCTCGATGAAGTTTCCTGGATATTTCCTTATCGTTCAGGACTTTATTAACTGGTCTAAACGCAATGGCGTTCCTGTGGGTCCAGGCCGTGGGTCAGGCGCGGGGTCCCTTGTTGCCTATTCTTTAGGCATCACAGACTTAGATCCTCTTCACTACGGATTGCTTTTTGAGCGATTCTTAAATCCCGAACGCGTCTCGATGCCTGACTTTGACGTCGATTTCTGTCAGTTCAACCGCGACCGCACCATTGAATACGTCAAGCGCACCTACGGAAAAGAAGCCGTAAGCCAAATCGTGACCTTCGGTGCAATGGGCGCAAAGGCCGTTGTGCGTGATGTGGGTCGTGTGCTTGACCTCGGTTACGGCCACGTCGATGATTTAGCGAAACTCATCCCGCAAAAGCCTGGGCTTGATGTGACACTAAAGAAAGCGGCGGAGATGGAGCCCGAATTTAAGGCACTATCTGAAACCGAGGACTATCGCGAGTTAATGGACTACGCCGTAGAGCTCGAGGGCCTTACACGAAACCTCGGTATGCACGCAGGCGGCGTTTTAATTGCCCCAGGAAAATTGACGAATTTCTGCCCACTTTATAACGCCGATGGAAAGCCCGAAAACACCGTTAGCCAATTTGATAAAAAAGACGTTGAAAACGTCGGGCTTGTGAAGTTTGACTTCTTGGGACTCACGACGCTTACGATTCTTGCAAAGATTGTCGAGTACGTTGATAGGCTTCACCCTGAAGAACACTTTGAACTTGAACGCATTCCAACAAACGATGCGGCAACGCTTGAACTATTCCGCGAAGGAAATACGGGTGCCGTCTTCCAATTTGAATCCGAGGGGATGAGAGATCAACTGCGGCAAGCAAGGCCTGATTGCTTAGAAGACCTAGTCGCCTTAAATGCCCTCTATCGACCAGGCCCCATGGATCAGATTCCGCACTTTATTAATCGTAAGTTCGGACGTGAAAAGGTCGAATATCTCGACGCTCGCATGGAACCAATCCTGCGTGAAACCTACGGCATCATGGTCTATCAGGAACAGGTGATGCTTGTGGCTCGCGCTATCGGCGGGTATTCCCTCGGGGGCGCAGACCTATTGCGCCGCGCCATGGGTAAGAAAAATGTCGAAGAGATGAAAAAGCAACGTGCGGTTTTCATTAAAGGTGCTGCAGAACGCGGTGTTAACGAAAAGACAGCCACAGAAATCTTCGATTTAATGGAAAAGTTTGCCGGCTACGGCTTTAATAAGTCGCACGCTGCAGCGTATTCCTATGTTGCTTGGCAAACCGCCTACATGAAGGTACACCACACAGCAGCGTTTTTCGCTGGAAACTTGTGCCTTGTGATGGATCAGGCAGAAAAAACACGAGCCTTAGTTGATGATGCACGCGATATGGGGATTCACTTTTTGGTGCCTGATGTGAACGAAAGCGAATGGTTCTATACGGTTCCCGATGAAAAGACGATTCGCTTTGGCTTGGGCGCCATTAAGGGCGCAGGCCAGCAAATCGTTGAAGATTTGTTAGATGAACGCCGTATGAATGGCGCTTTCTTAGATCTCTTTGATTTAGCCGCGCGCGTCCCCTCGATGAATCGCAAGACGCTTGAGCAGTTAGTAAAAGCCGGAGCCTTTGATTCGATTGATGCCGATCGCGGTAAGTTATTTGCCAATGTCGATCAATCGCTAAAGGCAGCCGAAGCTGTGCAAGCAAGCGCTGGTCAAGGAAGCCTCTTTGAAGATGTCGTTGGAGAGCCCGAACGTATTGTCAATTGGCTATCTGCCGCCAAATGGGATGAGAAAAAGAAGTTTTCTGAAGAAAAGGATGCCTTTGGGTTCTGCCTCACTGGAGACGTTTTTGCTCCCTATCGTCAGGAAGTGAAGAGTTTTTCTACGCCCTTTACATCGGTCACTGTGAGTCGGACTCCCGTGACGGTTGCAGGCCTTGTGACAAGCATTCGTGTGATTTTGGGTAAACGGGGAAAGTTCGCTGTTCTCACGATTAGCGACGGCGACAATTCGATGGAAGCTGTTCTTTATACCGATGCTTACGAACGTTATCGTCAAATACTTACTGAAGATGAAGTATTCGCCTTTGTCGGCAAAGGACGCAAAGATCAGAAAACAGAGAAGATTTCTCTTATTGTCGATAGTGTGAAGACATTGACTGAAGTGCGAATTGAGTCGCAATCTCCCTTAATTGTTCGAATAAACGAAAAGGCAGACATCGCAGAACTTGCCAAATGGTTTACTGAGGCTGCGACAGAAGAAAAAGGTGTTCCTGTGCGCCTAGAACTTATCGCTGGAAAGCGGCGCGGCACGGCAAACTTTATTAAACCAGTGAATCCCACAGATCACTTAGTGCAGATGCTTCGTACAACGATAGGAGTCGTAAGCGCCTTTTACGCGCATAAAAGTCAGCGTTCAGAATTCGAATCGTGGTCTTAGCCTACGATTCGATGAATCGCGTCTAAAACAGCAGGTAACTCTGGCCAGGAGCCGTCAGCACCTAGGACAATCGCCTGTGGATTCCAGGGACCGGTGCGTTCTGCGCTAGTGACGCCAACAAGCGTGATTTGATTTAATCCCAAGCCTGCTGCAACGTGGCTGATGCCCGAGTCATTGGCAATCACAAATTCGGCGTGTTTAGCAAGAGCCGCAAAATTTCCTAAACCCATCGGGGGTAAGAAGGTTGCGTCAGGACACAAGGTTTTGGCTTGTTCTTCTTCTCGAGCCGAAGGGATGACAACGGGTTCAATGCCCATCGCACGAAGTGGCGCACAAAGTTCATTGAAATGCGCCCAATATTTGGGTCGCCCTCGGTGTAAGCCGCGCGCGACAGGCGCCAAAATCGCGTAGCGCGCTGGAATCTTGAATTCTCGCCTGATGTTTTTGGCGGCAGCTTCATGGCGCTTTAAAACAAGA
>CAVCTI010000021.1:0-18761 GCA_963604755.1 Duodenibacillus sp.
GTCCTTAGCATGTGTGACACAGACAACGATTTCTGTTGATGATGCCAAAGAAATCACAGAGGCACTCCGAAGCCGCTTTCCCCTTTTGATTGAGCCAAAGAAGTCCGATATTTGCTACGCAACACAGTCGCGACAAAATGCCGTGAAGACTCTCGCCAAAGAAGTCGATGTTGTCCTTGTCATCGGTTCGACAACGAGCTCGAATTCCAATCGCTTAAAAGAAGTTGCTGAGCGCTCTGGCACCCCTGCCTATTTAATTGAAAATGCGCAAGCCTTAAATACGGATTGGATTAAAAACGCCACGCGTATCGGTATTACGGCAGGAGCTTCTGCGCCTGAGTTTCTTGTAAAAGAACTCGTGAACTTCCTTCAGTCGCTTTACCCAGAAAGCACCGTCACTGAACTAGCAGGAGCCGATGAGCAATTTGCCTTCCCGATGCCAAAAGGGCTTTGGAAAGAAGACCTCCCCAAGTAAGGAGCCACTATGCATATCTTTGTTTCTGATGAATTAAAAGAAACCGCTTCGATCCCGGCCCCGTGGGGTTCGATTGCCTTTACCTTTGCGTTGGGCGAAATTTGGGAAGTGGCTTTTAGTTTAGATTCGGCGCCTCTTGAGGCTCATAACGCCTCAATCTTAAAGTCGCCTTGGGTTGATACTGTCCAAGAGATTCTCGACACTGGGCGGTCAATCACAAAAGAAGAGCGTGAAGCGCTTTTTGCAACAAAAAGGGCTCAGAACTTTACGGAGACGACACGCAAAGTCTTAGAAGAAGCCTCCCTTCTCCCTTGCGGAACATTTAAGACCTATGGCGAAATTGCCGAGGCAATTGGCTCGCCAGAGGCCGTACGAGCCGTAGGACAAATCTTGGCGCGCAATCCCTTTCCCATCCTTATTCCTTGCCACCGTGTGATGGCCAAAGCGATGATCGACAAGTTAGACATCTTGAATCCAAAGAGTTTTGAGGGTAAAGCCTTTGGCGCAAGAGAAGATTTTGTTGCAATTGGCGCCTGGCTAAGAATGAACGATTTGACGCATGCGGCGTAAAGTTCTCTTTCACAGAAAAGAAAGACAGAAAAAATGAGTAAGAAAAATCACGAAAAGCATGAAAGTGAAACGCAAGCGACAACCTGGCTTCGAGCCCACGACGTTCCCTTTGAACAGAACTCCTATGACTACGTTGAGCACGGGGGAACGCATATGGCCTCTCTTTCCTTAGGGTTCGATGAACATACCGTCGTTAAGACCCTTATCATGCAAGATGAGGCCGCAAAACCCCTCGTGATTTTGATGCACGGCGACTGTGAAGTTTCGACAAAGAACCTTGCGCGCCAAACGGGCCGCAAATACATCGCTCCCTGTGCTCCTGATCAAGCGCAGCGTAACTCGGGCTACCAAGTTGGCGGCACAAGCCCCTTTGGGACACGCAAAAAAATGCCTGTTTATGTCGAAAGCACGATTCTTACTCTCGATAAAATTCACATCAATGGCGGTCGTCGAGGCTATATCATCACAATCGATCCAAAAGTTTTAACCGAAAAGTTGGGAGCCATCCCAGTTAACGTCGCACTTGAAAAAGACGCCTCATGAATTTACCTTTTGAACTACTTGTCGGATTGCGCTACACGCGTGCCGGGCGTCGAGGCCGTCGCAAAGATGGCTTTATGAGCTTTATCTCGGGGATTTCAATCTCGTCGATTGCTCTCGGGGTAATGGCTCTTATTATCGTGCTCTCCGTGATGAACGGCTTTCAAAAGGAAGTGCGAGACAGAATGCTTTCTGTTCTCTCGCACGTGGAAGTCGTGCGCTTTACTGGAGCCATTCCCGATTGGAAAGAAACCGCAAAATTTATCGAGGCCGACAAGCGGGTTGCTGCTTGCGCCCCATACGTTTCAGGTCAAGGGTTACTCAATTCTCGCGGTAACTTAAGAGGTGTTGCCGTTCGTGGTATTGACCCAGAGGCAGAACCCAATGTAAGTGACGTCGCGAAAACTCTGGGATCTGCAACACTTAACGAACTTAAAGCCGGAGACTTTGGCGTTATTTTGGGCGAAGACCTTGCTCGCCTACTGCGAGTCTCCGTGGGAGACAAAGTGACTCTCATAGTCGCGAAAGGCAACACCACGCCCGCCGGCTTTGTTCCCCGCATGAAGCAGATGACAGTGAAGGCGCTCTTTCGCTCGGGGCACTATGAATTCGATAGCTCGCTCGTTTTTTCTCACATCGATGATGTGGCAGCGCTTTTTAGAACCGGTGGCCCCACAGGGGTACGCGTGAAGCTTACTAACATCGATGAGGCGAGAGCGGTTTCGATGAACCTCATGATGAAGCTTCCTGCCGATTACTACGCCACAGACTGGACGCAACAAAACCGTACTTGGTTTGCTGCCGTACAAGTCGAAAAACGCATGATGGCCATCATTCTCTTTTTAATTGTGATTGTCGGCGCCTTCGGTCTCGTCTCAACCCTTGTGATGACTGTGACGGAAAAGCAAGCCGATATTGCGATTTTACGAACGCTTGGAGCGTCTCCTGCTTCGATTATGACCATCTTTGTCATTCAAGGAACCATCGTTGGATTCATTGGTGTGATCTGCGGCATTGTCTTTGGCTTAGGAATTGCCTGTAACTTGGATGTGATTGTCCCAGCTATTGAAAGCGTCCTTGGGGTCGAATTCTTACCCAAAGAGATCTATTACATCAGTCAGATGCCAAGCGATCCGAGAGCCTCTGACATTATCCCGATTGCCCTTGTTAGCTTTGCCGCGAGCTTACTCGCGACCCTTTATCCGTCCTGGCGCGCCGCGAAGACCCACCCTGCACAGGCCTTACGTCATGAGTGAAGCAATTGCTGTTGAAAATCTATTTAAGACCTATGAGGATACGGCCGGACTGAAAACCCCTGTCCTTAAGGGCGTGAGTTTCACGGTTCAATCCGGGGAAATCGTTGCCGTCGTTGGCGCCTCGGGTTCTGGGAAAAGTACCCTATTGCACGCCCTAGGAGGGCTCGATGCCATCGATTCAGGGACCGTCCGTATCGCAGGTCACGACATTGCCCACTTAAACGAAGTCGAACTCGGGCGCTTAAGAAATAAACACTTGGGGTTTGTCTATCAGTTCCACCACTTGCAGCCAGAATTCACGGCTCTTGAAAATGCCGCGATGCCTCTTTTAATCCGTCGCGAAAAAAATGAAGCCGCCTACAAAGCGGCAAAAGACGTTTTAATTGGTATTGGACTCTCTGAGCGCTTAAATCACTATCCAAGTCAGCTTTCGGGCGGCGAACGGCAGCGCGTTGCGATTGCTCGTGCCATTGTGGGGCAACCCGATTGTGTTTTGGCCGATGAACCCACAGGTAACCTAGACGAAGAAACAGCCGCTTCCGTTTTTTCGTGCTTTGTGCGTCTTGCGCGGCAATTTGGAACCGCAATTGTGATTGTCACACACGACAAAGCAATTGCCGCCAAATGCGATAGAACCATTCGATTGGAAAATGGTCGTATTGCCCCAAGCTAAACCCGTGATTCAACTGATTGACACGCATACGCATATCGATGCCGACATTTTTGATGCCGACAGAAGCTCATTGGTAAAAAAAGCCAAAGGCCTTGGTCTCGTTGATGCCATCGTCTGCTCTGGAATTCCAGGAACTTTTGAGAAAACCCGCACTGTTGCGCACGAATTAGGGTTTCACTACGCCTTGGGAGTGCATCCGCTTTACATCGACAAAGTTGATTCGATCGAAGTCTTCCTAAAAGACTTCGAAGAAATCGTCAAAGCGTCTCTCGCGGATCCCCTTTTTGCTGGAATCGGAGAAATCGGTCTCGATGGCTTCGTAAAAGGACTAGACCAAAGAAAGTCGCTTACCCTATTTCGGGAGCAGTTGCGGTTAGCAAGGCGTTTTTCACTACCGGCGAGCATTCACGCGAGGCACGCCGTTGACGCCGCGAGTCGAGAAATCGCCGTCTTTTCTCCTCTAAAAGGGGTTGTCCACGCCTTTAACGGATCGGAAATCCAAGCTGAGCGTCTAATCAAACTTTCGATGAAATTGGGTTTTGGCGGAGCTCTAACCTATGAAGGGAGTAAACGCATTCGCCGCATCTTTGTAGGGCTATCCAACGAAGATTTTGTTCTAGAAACAGATGCTCCCGACATGCCAAACGTTTCCCGGCGCAAGAACCCTGACACAAGAACGCATCCGTCAGACATCTTTGAAACGCTCCGTATTGGAGCTGCCCTCCGAGGTGTCACTCCCGAGAGCCTTGCCTTAGCTTCTTACAAAAACGCTTTAAGCGCCTTTTCTCGCCTAAAAAGCGCTCATTAAGATTTTTTTAGTTTTTGGGCCGCCATTTGTCTCTGAGATACGTAGAATTGACTACGTCTCTCGGGCCTGTGCGGCCTTCCTCTCGCGCCCGAGAATTCTGAATTCAACCCGAGGAGTCACAAATGTCGAAATACCCAACTCAGAACCTGCGTACTGTCGCATTCGTCGGACATGGCGGAAGCGGTAAGACATCCTTAATCGAAGCTATGTTGATGCGTGCTGGAGCTATTTCCGAATGCGGTAGCGTCGAGAAAGGAACGACAGTTTGTGATAGCGATCCTCAGGAAAAACAAGTTGGCCATTCACTGCGTTTAGCCGTTGCCCATATGGGTACGGAAAAATTAGGGCTCGATCCCGTTCGTATTCATGTGATTGATACACCGGGGTATCCCGATTACGTTGGTCAGTCGCTACCGGCCTTAGATGCGGCAAAAACCGCCGTTATCGTCGTCGACGCCACTAAGGGCGTCGAATTGATGACCGAGCGCATGATGAACTGGGCCGAAAAGCGTGGCCTTTGCCGCATGATTGTCATCAATAAGATCGACGTCCCTGGCGTTGATTTGATGAACATTCTCGAGCAATTGCGTGTTGCCTTTGGCGACGCGGTCATCCCCTTGAATCTTCCGACAAAAGGCATGACACACGTCATTGACTGCTACAACACCGAAGAAGGTGAAAGTGACATCATGAGCGTTTCCGATGTGCACCGTGCCTTTATCGAACGTGTGGTCGAAGTCGATGATGCGACAATGGAGCGTTACCTTGAGGTAGGTGAGGCCGATCCCGCAAGCCTGCACGCCCCGATTACAAAAGCCCTGCGCGAAGGCCACATCATTCCCGTGTGCTTCACAAGCGCGAAGAACTTAATTGGCATTCGCGACTTTATGAAGGTGATTATTCGTCACTTACCGTCGCCTGCGGAAGCCAATGTCTCCCTCTTTGAAAAGCGCGACGGTTCACCAATTGCCACTGAACCGAGCTCGCAGATGCCTGTGTTAGCGCACGTCTTTAAGATTATCAGTGACCCCTTCGTTGGCAAGATTGGTATCTTCCGCGTGCATCAGGGGCAGATTAAACCGGGCTCCACGCTTTACATCGATGATTCCCGCAAACCCATTAAGGTCAACAAACCCTTAATCCTTCAAGGTAAAGAAACCATCGAAGCCGATGAATTAAATCCTGGCGACATTGGCGCCTTAAATAAGATTGACGATATGCACTATGGCGCGATTTTGCACTCAAGTATTCTTGACTTTGACGTGCGTATGAAGCCGCTGGACTTCCCGAAACCGATGTTTGGTTTGGATTTAACACCTCTTCGTCGTGGCGACGAAGGTCGTATGAGTGACGTCTTGTCGAAGATGCTCGCTGAAGATCCGACATTGTCAACAGCCACAGATACCGTTTTAAATAAGACGATGTTGCAAGGCTTATCGGAATTGCACCTTAAGACAGTGCTCGACCGTATGAAGGCACAATTTAACTTTGAAGTTGAAACCTGTGCGCCATCGGTTCCGTACCGTGAAACCATTAGCGGCAAGGCCGAAGGCCACGCTCGCCACAAGAAGCAGTCGGGCGGCGCTGGTCAATTCGGTGAAGTCTATCTGCGTGTTGAGCCCTTGGCTCGTGGCGAAGGCTTCCAATTTGTCGATGAAGTCAAAGGCGGGGCCATTCCCTTTAACTTTATTCCTGCCGTTGAAAAGGGCGTTCGCGAAGTGCTCGATCAGGGTTACATCGCTGGCTACCCGATGCAAGACGTCAAGGTGACGGTCTATGACGGTAAGTCGCACCCTGTGGATAGCAAGGAAGTCGCGTTCGTCAGTGCCGGTCGCAAAGCGATGATGGACGCGATCGAAAAAGCCACTCCCACACTTCTTGAGCCGATTGTGAAGATGTCGATTACGGCACCCGCCACCGCCATGGGCGATATCGCTGGCGACTTAGCAAGCCGCCGCGGTCAGGTTATTAATACCACATCGACCAATGCCTCAACGATGGAAATTACGGCTTTGATGCCGCTTGCGGAAATGGATGGCTACGCAGCACGCCTTAATGCGATGACGCAGGGTGCTGCGGTCTTCACAGCCGAGTTCTACGCCTATCAACCTGCTCCGTTCCAGAAGCAACAGGAACTCGCGAGCAAGTACCAGCGTAAGGACGAGGACGATTGATTAACTTCGCTTTACTATGAGGATGGCCCGTCTTAGAAGATAAGACGGGCTCGCTATTTGTATGAAAACTTCCTATTGCGTTGTAAGCGCCCTCGGAATCGATGAGCCCGGTGTTGTCGCGACTCTCTGTAAGACACTGACGGCTGCTAATTGCAACATCTCCCAGATGTCGCAGTCGAACATTAAAAATCAGTTCGCGAGTCTCTTTATTATTGAAAAACCCGCTGACCTTGATAATGGCCTCTTAAAAGACAAGTTAAGCGTTGCCTTAAAGGAAGCGAAATTGCGTGTCACGGCGCGCGTCTGGGATCCGGAAGCGCCAGCGGCGAGCGCTAAACCCCAAAAGAGCGAACCCTTTGTTGTCAGTGTCTACGGTGGCGACAGAAACGACATTGTCGGGACCTTTGCTGAAATGTTCGCGCAAGAGAAAATCAACATTGAAAATCTTCGCGCCATGCAGCCGCAGTCCGGTGAATTTATGCTCGTTTACGAAGTGTTGATTCCCGCAGATGCCGATATCGCTGCAATTCACAAGCGCTTGATTGCCAAGGCCGAAAGCATGGGACTTGAGCTCACACTTCAACACCGCGATATTTTTGAAGCGATTAACAGAATTCAGGTTGTCTAGGAGAAGCAATGCTTACCGAACGCGAAGTCGTTTCTACCATTAACATGCTCCGTAGCGAACATCTCGATGTACGTACTGTGACGCTTGGCATCAATCTATTCGATTGTGCGAGCGACAACTTTGCAACCTTTGAGAAAAAGGTCCGCACCAAAATCGCTAAATATGCGGGCAATCTCGTTAAGACCTGCAACGAAGTGGGCGACCGCTACGGCATCCCCGTCGTTAATAAGCGCATTTCCGTAAGCCCCATCGGTACCGTGGGCGCAGGCTTTACACGCGACGAAATGGTCAAAGCCTGCCAGGTTTTGGATGCGGCGGCAAAAGAAGTCGGCGTTGATTTCTTAGGTGGCTTTGGTGCTTTAGTTGAAAAGGGAATCACCCCTGGTGAACGTAACCTCATTGATGCTTTGCCTGAAGCCCTCACAACCACCGATCGCATTTGCTCTTCGATTAATGTAGGCTCGACAAAATCTGGCATCAACATGGATGCCGTGGCCTTGATGGGCCAAAGAATTTTGGATGTTGCAGCCGCAAGCGCCGACCGCGATGGCATTGGGTGTGCCAAACTTGTAGTCTTTTGCAATATCCCGCAAGATGTCCCCTTTATGGCTGGCGCCTATTTAGGCGTCGGGGAACCCGATGTCGTCATCGATGTTGGCGTCTCAGGTCCTGGCGTTGTGAACAAAGCCTTAGAGCGCGCCATCTTGCACGCCTCAAGAAAGTTAACGCTTTCAGAGATTGCAGAAATCATCAAGCAAACCGCCTATAAGGTCACTAAAGTTGGTGAACTAATCGGTAAAGACGTCGCTGAACGTTTAGGGATTCCCTATGGAGTGGCAGACCTCTCCTTGGCACCAACGCCTGCGATTGGCGATAGCGTCGGAGAAATTTTCCAGACTTTGGGGCTTTCTTCGATTGGGGCTCCTGGCACAACGGCGATTCTTGCGATGCTCAACGATGCCGTGAAAAAAGGTGGCGTTTTTGCTTCGAGCCACGTCGGTGGCTTATCAGGCGCCTTTATCCCTGTGAGCGAAGATAGCTCGATTGAAGCAGCAGCCCGCACAGGGGCATTAACGCTTGAAAAGCTTGAGGCAATGACCTGCGTTTGCTCGGTGGGCCTTGACATGATCGCAATTCCAGGAGACACCCCTGCAGATACCATCGCTGGTCTTATCGCAGATGAGGCTGCAATTGGTATGATTAACTCGAAGACGACGGCTGTGCGTGTCATTCCTGTACCTGGTAAGGGCATTGGCGAAAAGGCGGTTTTCGGAGGCCTTTTGGGTGAGGCGAACATCATTCGCGTTCCAGGGGGCGACTCTAAAGGCTTTGTCGCATTCGGCGGGAGAATCCCTGCGCCGATTCACAGTTTGAGAAACTAATAACTCAAGAAAAAGGAGAAGACGATGAAAATCTTAGTTCCGATTGATGGCTCTTCTTATAGCGAAAACTCGCTGGCCTTTTTAGCCTCGCGTGCTTCCCTTTTTGGTGCAAAGTCCACCATCGAACTTGTGACTGTTTTTGATTCACTGCCTGGGGACCCTTTGAGTTCTGCCGCGCAGCGCTATTGCGATGAACAGTCTGCCGATATCTTTGACGCGGCCCGTACGATGCTCGCTGGTAAAGACATCGAAGTGATTGAAACAATACTCGCAGGGAATCCGGCTGAGAAAATCGCGCAAGAGGCGGTTCGCTTCGGTGCAGATTTGATTGTGATGGGTTCTCGCGGTAGAAACGCTTTGGCTGGCCTTTTCTTAGGGTCTGTGACGAATGGCGTCCTAAAAGAAACCAAGATTCCCGTCCTTGTTTTGCGCGACCAACCCGCTCCAAGAGCCGAATCCATTCGTATTGGTATTGCTGTTGACGGCTCGAAATATGGGCTCGCTGCCGTGCACTACGTTTTGGATAACATGGATTTCTTTGGAAAGGATTCCGAGTTCTTCCTCATTCACGTTGCTAACGACTACGCCTCAGCGGTCTACCCCGATATCTTCGGAATGACGCTTCCGACGTTTTCTCCTGAAGAAATCGCCGCGATGCAAAAGAAAGAGTTCACTGAGGTGATGACGCCTCTACTTACTTTGTTTGAAGAGCACGGGGTTAAACCGCAGGCTGTTGGCCTATCGGGCAATGCCGGAGACGAAATCGCCGCTTACGCCAAAAACGAGAAGTTAGGGCTTGTTGTGATGGGTAGCCACGGTTACGGGCGATTAAAGTCCGCGGTAATGGGGTCAACCGCGATGCGAATTGCCTCTCGCGGCTCCGTGCCACTTCTTGTCACGCAAGTGCAAGATGACGCGGAAGACGAAAAGAAACCGCAATAACAGCCTATAACAAAAGCAAAGCCCTTTCGTCATTGTGCGAGAAGGCTTTTTTATGCGTCTTGGGACCGCGATAAGGGCCCCTAGGAAACTAGACGTAGCGAACGCTCACAATCGCGTAGTGGATTACACCTTTGGGCGCAGGGCACTGCGCCTCATCGCCTTCGAATTTGCCGATTAAGGCACGAGCTAAGGGGCTTGAAATCGAAACGCGACCCTGGCGAATATCGGCTTCATCATCGCCAACGATCTGATAGGTCTTTGATTCTCCGCTATCTTCGTCTTCAAGTTCGACTGTGGCACCGAAAACGATGCGGTCTCCAGCATTTAAGGCTTTCGGGTCAATAATCTGAAGCATCGAAAGTTTGCCTTCGAGCTCAGCAATCCGACCTTCAATCTGACCCTGAAGGTCTTTTGCGGCATCGTATTCGGCGTTTTCTGATAAGTCGCCTTTATCACGAGCCTCAGCAATTGCGCGCACGACTTCGGGGCGCTTGACGCGTTTTAATTGATCGAGTTCAGCGCGTAAAAGTTCAGCTCCACGCGTTGTAATAGGAATACGCTTTTCCATAAAACTTAATTTCCCTAAAGGGCATCAAGCTTTTCTGCCCTCTTATGTTTCTAAATCCAATTTTTCGTTTTAGACAGTAAAACGAACCTACGCTGCGCACGGGGCGCGGCGACATTTTTTAAAACTTGCTTACTTAGTCCGAGTAGTTTTCGGGAGCGAGTTCTCGCTCGATTAACTCAATTAAGATGTGAATGACCTTAATGTGAAGTTCTTGCACCCGATCGGCCCATTTGCCCGCTGGTGTCACAATGGCAACGTCAGCGAGTTTCGTAAGTTCTGTGCCGTCCCTACCCGTAAGGGCAATGACTTTCATGCCCTTAGCTTTTGCCACGCGACTTGCCGCAATGACGTTAGCGCTTTTGCCGGAGGTTGAAATCGCTAATAAGACATCTCTTGCCCTACCAAAGGCTTCAATCCAGCGAGAGAAAACCTCTTCGTAACCGAAGTCATTGGAAACGCAAGCCATGTGAGAGGCATCGGCAATGGCCGCAGCACGAAATGGCTTTCGATTCTGGCGATAACGTCCTGTTAACTCTTCGGCAAAGTGCATCGCATCGCAAAGGCTCCCGCCATTGCCGCAAGAGTACACGGCGCCGCCCTCGCTCTGGCTTTTGGAAATGAGGTGCCCAGCCTTAGCGATGTTTTCAATCATAGCGTCGTTTGCAATCAGAGCCTCAAGCCCTTCTTGCGCTTCTTGTAGCGATGCCTTGACGTATTGCTCGTTCATTTACAAGTCTCAGTGTCAAAAAAACCGCGGGGGTCCAAATACACTTTTGAGCCACCCCACGAACTATGCTCGCATTATATGACGAGACGAGGCGGAATTTTTCGGAAATTCAAGAGAAACACCAAAACTTAAGAAAGAAAAACCTCTCTTACAAATCCCCATTTTGGCTTTCTCACATATCCTCCAACGTGAGACACCCAAAACTCACGTTCATACCGTGCAAAATGGTTGTTTTTAAGTGCTCAACTTTTTCGAGGAAAGCCTTTTCTTTAAATGCTTTCCTGTCGCGTTTGACTTCGGCGACATACGCGTCCTTTTCTGTTAGTCCGATAGCAACGATATCGACTTCGCAGGGCTTACCTCCTACTTCGGAAGCGCTATTTCTCCAAGAGCCAACTTGGCGATATTTCCCCGAATGCATAAGAGACGCTCTAAACCAACTCTTAAGCATTGCATCCGAAAACACCGGGAACTCATCAAGGATTCTTTTTTCTACAGACTCCACAAATCCTGCTTCAAGTAATCCCACGTCTTGTGCTAAGTAGCGATACCAAAAACGCAAAAATGGGTCGTTGATCATCCAACGAGAAACCTTAGCCGCAGGTTTGGCAAAAATAGGACGCTCTCTTTTAATGAGTCCTGAAGACTCTAAACGGTCTAGATAAGGGGCGATGTTATCCAAGCCCGAGTGACGCTCGACTTCTGCGAACTTTGTCGCGCCCATCGCCATCGCAGAAAGTACTGCTTGATACCGGTAGCTCCCTTCCCCGATTTCTTGGCGCACCAGCTCACGGGCTTCTGCCATATAGATCGATCCGGGGTTAAGAACTCTCTCGAGCATTCTCTTTAATGTATGAGCGCCATTATCTAAGAAATCAGCAACATAAAAAGGAACGCCTCCCGTGATGGTGTAGAGCGCCAACAAGTCCTCTTTTTTATAAGAAGGCGAAACCTCGGCAAGCGCTTCTTTTAATTGAGAAGGGGAAAACGCTCGAAGCTCTAATTTGGTTGTCGCCCTCCCAAATAGAGGAGCTCGAGTATTGGAAAAAATGCGCTGCATCCCAGAGCATGACGAGCCACACAAAATCAAATTGAGATGCGTCGAATCTTTCATTCGATCCCAAACGTCCTGCATCAAACTGAATACTGCGGGATTGATTGCCAAGAAATTCTGAAACTCATCAATCACTAGTGTGAAGTGGTGCTCTCTTGAGTACAGCATTAAAGCTTTGAAGAGCTCTCTGAATTCGACAATGCCAGAAAGTAAATCCATACCGAGAGCTTTTTTTGCCTCCTCGGTAAAGTGCGCACACAGTTGCGCCTCTGAAGTGACTTGTACAAATAGGTAGAGCGCCTTTTCTTTACGAAGACTTTCTTCAATAAGCGTTGTCTTTCCAATGCGGCGTCTTCCCGTGATAAGAGTCATGCAAGAAGCTTGGTTTTTCGCGGCAAGCCGTGCTCGTTTGAGCGCCTCGAGCTCTCGATTGCGACCGATAAATTTCATAAGCTAACAATAATCCAAATTATGATAATTTGGATTATGCAAAATATTTCTCACTCACACAAGAAAAACCGCAGCGTGTCGTTGTATCCTTAACTTTTCCAAAGATAAAAAGTAATTACCCTTAGTCATCCCTATGAATCAGTCCAAAGAAACCCTGCTTCTTGCTTTGGCTCCCATTGCCGAAGATATGCTCGAAGTCGAACGCATCATCGCCACAGAAGTGAAAAGCTGTGTCGGTCACGTTGAGGAAATTGCGCAATACATCACGCAAGCTGGCGGCAAACGCATGAGACCTGCGCTACTTATCTTGATGGCCCGCGCCATGGGTGCAGACGCTAAAAAAGCGGATTACTTAGGAGCCGTGATTGAACTCCTACACACCTCGACTCTGATGCACGACGATGTGGTCGATGAAGGGAAGATGCGTCGCGGCAAACCCACAGCCAACGCCAAGTGGGGAAATGCTGAGGCTGTTCTTGTTGGAGACTTTCTTTACACGAGATCGTTTCAGATGATGGTTCACGCTGGAAATCTTCGTGTGATGCAGGCACTTTCCTTTGCCGCCAATCGCCTAAGTGAAGGAGAGGTTCTGCAGCTAAAAAATGCGCACAATCCTGATATTAGCGAAGCAAACTATTTTGCTGTGATTGAAAGAAAAACGGCCTGTCTATTTCAGGCCGCTGCGAGTATGGCAGCCGCCATTGCCGATGCGCCAAAAGAAATGGAAGAGGCCTCGCGTGATTATGCTTTGCATCTTGGAAACGCTTTTCAGATTGCCGATGACATTCTCGATTACGCAGGGGCCTCTAGCGACACAGGAAAAGCGCTTGGCGCCGACCTAAGAGAAGGCAAAGTGACGCTTCCGCTTTTGTATGCGATGCAGGACGCCGATGAAGCTGACCGCAACCTCATTCGTGAGGCAATTTCCCGCGGTGAAGGTGACTTTAAGGCCATCTTTTCGATTATTAAGAAGACATCCGCACTTGACCGTTGCTTAGAGAAAGCACACGCTGAAGTTTTACTCGGAAAATGTGCCATTGAGCGGCTTCCCGTTGGACAATTTCGTGATTCTCTGATAAAGTTCCTGACCCTCGCGGTAGACAGGAATTCTTAGGTCAAAACCACGAGTTTCGGGGTGTAGCTCAGCCTGGTAGAGTACTGCGTTCGGGACGCAGGAGTCGGAGGTTCGAATCCTCTCACCCCGACCAAATTCGAATTGCCGTCGATAAAAATCAACGCAACGTAATAAACACCCTTGCAAGCTGTTGCGGGGTGTTTTGTTATAGTGCGAGCGAATGGTTTTAGACCCCTAAAACGAGAGCCCAAAGTTCATGAGTCCGATTATTGGTTTAACGGGAGGCATTGCAAGCGGAAAGTCCACTGCGGCTAGCCTATTTGTACTTTTGGGCGCAGGATTAATCGACGCTGACGCAATCTCTAGGAATCTCACTTCTAGGCACGGAGAAGCGCTTCCTGCCATCGCTAAAGCCTTCGGAGAAGACTTTATCGAAGACGGTGCTCTAAATCGCACCAAGATGCGAAATCTTGTCTTTCAAAATAAAGAGGAACGCTTAAAACTTGAGGGCATTCTTCATCCCCTTATTACAAAGACAATTCAAAGCGAAATTAAAACTCAGCGTTTTTTCCCCTATATCCTTTTAGATGCAGCGCTCTTAACGGAAAAAGAAGAGTGGCGCAACAAAGTCGATCGCATTCTCGTCATCGACGTACCAGAAGAATTGCAGATTGAGCGCTTGGTGAAATCTCGGGGACTGACAAAAGAAATCGCTGAAGGGATTATCAAAGCGCAAGCCACAAGAGAAGAGCGTCTTCATTATGCTGATGACGTGATTGTTAACACGGGATCTATTGCCGACTTGGCAGCAGAGGTTTCAGGATTGCACGAGACCTATCTAAAATTAGACAAAGATAATTTTTCCTAAGACTTGTGCTATGTCTTTTCGTCTTACCGCTTTTTCGCTTTGCGCGGCTTCTCTTATCGCGACGAGTTGCTCAACAAACGGCGTCGATAAGAATTCCCTTACAGCAGAAAAGGGGGCAACTCTAACCATCCGTCTTGAAGGGAATCCTTCCACGGGTTACGGCTGGGAAGCGAGCGAAATTAGCCCAAATCTCACGCTAATTGAAAAGCGCTTTGAAGATACGAGAACGGACCCGAAACTCGTAGGGGCTCCTGGAATCTTTGTTTTCACATTTAAGGCTCTTGATGTGGGCATGGGTTCGGTGCGTCTTGATTATCTTCGGCCTTGGGAAAAGACTGCCCCTATAAAGTCTGAGACCTATCGCATCCGAGTTCGCTAAAAGGAATACGTCTATGCTCGTTAAATGCCCCACGTGTAAACGCCTACACGAATACGACACCAAGAGTCCTTGGAGACCGTTTTGCTCGGAGCGCTGCAAGATTATCGACTTAGGCGCTTGGGCTAGCGGTGCCTACCGCATTGAAGGCGCTCCTGGGTCAGCTGACCCCGAACTCTTAGCTGAAGAAGCGAAAAAGGCTCTTACGCAAAATAAAGAAAAGTAGCTCTAGTTTTTCGCAACAACGATGCCGTGCGCACCGCGTGTGCGTTGCGCTTCAATGTCTTCGGGATTGCCAAAAACATACACAGGTAGCGTATTCATTTGGGCTTCTAAGAGCTTATCTTCAGAACCCTCTTTCGCGATAACGTAAAGAGCACCCGTGGCTTCCGCCGCCTTCATTTGATCGACTGTTTCAACGATAGCGCCGCGCTTAGCGTCAAGCCCCGCGTAAGTCGCAAGGTTCTCGGGGTCTTTAGCGCAAACGCATTCGGGTAAATAGATGCGCTCTGTGATAATCGCATTCATCGGTAAGTGCATTAAGCCTTCAAGGTCAGCCAAGCCTGAAAACCACGCAAACTTTTGATGCTCAAGGCTTTTGAGTTCTCCTGCCCACGAAAAGCAGCGCCGAAAGTGAAGTCTCACGTAGGCGTGCGGGTAGTCGTGCTCCATCACAAACCACGGATAGGACTTTCCGATTTGAATGCCGAGTTCTTCATTTAATTCTCGGGCTAGAGCAATCTCAGGCGTTTCTCCAGCCTCGAGTTTTCCGCCTGGGAATTCCCAAAATCCTGCGCAAGGCTTTCCTTCAGGACGTGAGCCCAAAAGAAAGATTCCCTTTTCGCGATTAATTAAAACGCCACAGGCAACTTCGGTTACAGGGCGCGTCATTTTTCCTCCTCAAAAAGGTGCCGCGCCAGGGCGACAAGCGTTTCAGAAAACGCTTCAAAGCGTTTATCGGTTGCGTCACTTAACGGGTTCATCTTTGTTAAACCATTGGCGTAAAGAAAAACAGCGCAATGCAGTTCTTTCGAGACCCGGCGGCCAATCTCACGCAACGCCGCGTTACGCATCTGAGCGTTTGTGAGAAGAAAGATACAGGGTTCGTTATCTGCTCCCTGCTCATCTTTCGTTTGCACAAGACAAGCGCCAACCGAAACGTCGGCAAACTCCACAAAAGAGTGTGAAGCCAAGCGCTTACGCACCGTTTTCGGGTCGATGGAAAAGGCGGCTCGCACGTCAACGGCAACGCAGCCTGCGTCCTTGACAAACGTTGCACACGCCCTGCTATCGAAAGCGTCTTTGGTGAAAACAATTTTTTCTTCTTCGCTCATAGTTCTAAAACGAAAGCGGCGTGCTTTAATGACTTCCAAAAAGCTGCGCCGCCCAAGTTCCTATTGATATGGAAAAGAAACCTTAATTAGGCAAGTCTTCCGTGGCAATCCTTGTATTTCTTACCCGAGCCGCAGGGACACGGATCGTTGCGACCGACATTGGAAAAATCAATGCCAGCCTTTTCCGCTTCTCTCTTTTGCGCTTCGATGGTTTCCGCAGAGTCGCTTTCCACCTGAATCTGAACACGCATCAAAATGCGAGAAACGGATTCAGAAACACTATCCAAAAGCGTTTCAAACATCGCGAAGGCTTCGCGCTTGTATTCTTGCTTGGGTTGTTTTGCCGCGTAACTACGTAAGAAAACGCCCATACGCAACGCATCCAGAGCTTGAATGTGCTGACGCCACATCGAGTCGATCATTTGCAAAAGAACGCTCTTACTAAAGTTCGTCCACGATTCGTGACCGACGATCTCTTCTTTTTCACGAACGATACGGTCCGTCTCTTCAATAAGTTTATTTAAGAGATCTTCATCGGAGACTTCGTTACTTTCTTCGAGCATTGCTTGCATCGGGATATCGATGCCCCACTGCTCTTTCAAAATCTTCGTTAAGGTATCTAGATCCCACTGCTCTTCAACAGTTTCCGCGGGGACATAGGTCCTAAAGAGTTTTTCAAAGTAGCCGTGGCGCAGTTCTTTCATGCCTTCTGCAACGTCGTTATTTTCGAGAATCTCGTTACGCAAACGATAGATTTCACGACGCTGATCGTTTTGTACATCGTCGAACTCAAGCAACTGCTTACGAATATCGTAGTTGTGGCCTTCGACCTTACGCTGCGCCGATTCGATCATGCGGCTAAGCATCTTCGATTCGATTGCGACGTCTTTCTCGAGCTTAAGCTTATCGGCAATCGCTCTCATTCTGTCGCCGCCGAAAATTCTCAAAAGCTGATCTTCCATCGAAAGGTAGAAAACCGAGCTCCCTGGGTCACCTTGACGGCCCGAGCGGCCACGCAACTGATTGTCAATACGGCGTGATTCGTGGCGCTCGCTGCCGATGATGCGAAGGCCACCGGCGGCTACGACTTCATCGTGAAGTTTTTGCCAATCCGCTTTCAGAGCGTCGCAGCGCTTTTTCTTTTCCTCGTCACTTAACTCATTATCAAAGTTAATTTCGTCGAGTTTCTTATTGATGCCGCCACCTAAAACGATGTCGGTACCGCGGCCTGCCATGTTGGTGGCGATTGTGACAACTCCTGGGCGACCGGCTTCCAAAATCACTTGCGCTTCACGTTCGTGCTGCTTGGCGTTTAAGACGTTGTGCTCAATATGCAGTTCATCGAGCATCTTGGATAAGCGCTCGGAATTTTCAATCGAGGTTGTACCCACGAGCACAGGCTGATGGCGAGCGTGGCTTGCTTCAATATCGCGAATAATGGCGCGATACTTTTCTTCTTCTGTGCGGAAAACCTTATCCTGTTCATCGACACGAATCATCGTGCGGTGCGTCGGGATCACAACGGTTTCAAGGCCATAAATGTCTTGGAATTCGTAGGCTTCGGTGTCTGCCGTTCCTGTCATACCCGCCAATTTCTTATACATACGGAAGTAGTTCTGGAACGTAATGGAAGCAAGCGTCTGGTTTTCTTGCTTAATTTCGACGCCTTCTTTGGCTTCGATGGCTTGGTGAAGGCCTTCGGACCAACGGCGTCCTGGCATTAAGCGCCCTGTGAATTCATCGACAATGACAATCTCGCCATTTTGAACGACGTACTGCTGATCGCGATGGAAAAGCGTATGCGCACGCAAAGCCGCATTTAAGTGGCTCATGATGCGAATGTTTTGCGCTGAATAAAGACTCGTGTTGTCTTTAATGAGCCCTTTTTCAACGAGAATCTTTTCAACGTGTTCGTGACCTTGATCGGATAAGTAGACCTGATGCTGCTTTTCATCGACCCAATAGTCACCCTCGCCCTTTTCTTCCTTTTGACGGATTAAAAGAGCAGGAAGGTCATTGACTTTGCGATAGAGCTCTATGCTGTCTTCAGCGGCTCCAGAAATAATAAGGGGCGTTCTCGCCTCGTCAATTAGAATCGAGTCCACTTCGTCGACGATGGCGTAAAAGAGCCCGCGCTGACGACGGTGCGAAACCTCGTACTCCATATTGTCACGCAAGTAGTCAAAACCGAATTCGTTATTGGTGCCGTAGGTGACGTCGGCGGCGTAAGCTTTACGTTTACTATCTGTGTCTTGCACCGTCGAAAGAATCGTTCCGACGCTCAAACCCAAAAAGTTATAGACGTGACCCATCCAGGCCGCGTCGCGTGAAGCAAGGTAATCATTTACCGTCACAACGTGAACACCCTTACCGGCAATCGCGTTTAAGTAAACCGCCATCACAGCCGTGAGCGTCTTACCTTCACCCGTGCGCATTTCAGCGATCTTGTTGTCGTTTAAGACCATAGCGCCGATTGACTGCACATCGTACGGGCGTTGCCCTAAAACACGTAAGCTTCCTTCGCGAGCCACAGCAAACGCTTCAGGCAACAACTGCTCGAGAGTTTCACCCTTGGCGTAACGCGCACGAAACTCCTCAGTCTTTTTCGCTAAATCCGCGTCCGAAAGTTTCTGAATCTCGGGTTCAAGCTTGTTGATCTGGGCAACTTTGCGTCGGTATTGCTTAATCAAACGATCGTTACGACTACCAAAAATTTTCGTCAGAAATGAATCAAACATACGGCCATTCAATCCCAAAAATAGTCATCAGGCACAAGGTGCAAAATGGCGCGTTGTCTAGGCTAGACAACGAACCCAATGTGAGGTGGGCATTATCGCACAAGGGCACGCTCTATGTCGTGC
>CAVCTI010000022.1:0-5500 GCA_963604755.1 Duodenibacillus sp.
GCTCGAAGCCTATCGTCGCGTCATTCGTCCGATGAAAAATAAACCCGTGATTCTTCGCACAATGGACTTAGGCGATGACAAAGTGCTTGAAAGTTCGGCAGGTGACGAATTTAACCTAACAACGACAGAAAAAATTGCTCTGCGCCTCGGGAAACGCGGCTTACGGTTCTTTAGGTCTCACCCCGAGTTATTTGACACACAACTTAGAGCCATTTTGCGTGCCGCCGTCGGGTCGGACGCGCGTCTTCTTTTCCCGATGGTTGTGCATCCAAGCGAAATTGACTTCGCGCTTGAGCGTCTTAAGAAAGCGGAGATAGATCTCGAAACTCGCGGCGTGAAATACAAAAAAGACATCCCCATCGGCATCATGGTTGAAGTGCCCGCTACTGCTATTTGGATTGAGGCTTTCTTACCAAAGGTAAGCTTCATTAGTCTTGGAACAAACGACTTGATTCAGCACACGCTTGCCAATAGCCGCCACGATCCCTCGTTTAATCATTTTAGTGCGGCTAGACACCCTGCAGTGGTTTTCCTCCTTCACCATGTTACAAAGGCTGCTCACAGCGCAGGTATTCCCATCGAAATCTGCGGCGAAATCGCAGGAGAGCCCGAAATTCTTGAACTTTTGTTAGGTCTTGGTTTGCGTTACTTCTCAATGGAAAGTGGTCGAATCTCGAGCCTAAAAGAAAAAATCTTGAATACGGATTGCGCGGCTTGCGAAAAAGAACTTAAGAAAATCATGCACATAAGAAATACCGAGAAACTCTGTGCGGCCGTTGCCACGTTTGGTTTAAATCTCCCAAAAGAGTCCTTATGAAAAAAGCACCCTTACATTTGGATGAAATTGAAACTCTTGGAGAGCTTCTAGCGTCAATCCCTGAGCCTTTTATCCCGATGGAACCCGATATGCTCGATGGGTTTCTCACGGCGATTGCCTTAATGAAAAAACCGCCAGAAACACAGGAGTGGTTTCGCTTTATTCTTGATATTGAAGGGCGTGAAGTTTCCTTAGAAAAAGTCTCTCGCGGTAAACTTTTACGCGAACTTATTTTTAGGCGTGGCGCAGAACTTGAAACCACTATTCTTGCCAGTAAACCCATTGACCCCATTATCTTTGACGATGAAGAATCCGAGGATTTCTTGGCTCCCCTGCGCCCCTTTTCCAATGGCGTTTTACTCGCCTGTTGCCAATGGCCAGAACTCACAAAAAATCCCAACGATTCGGTTAAGGCCGCTCTTGTTGGCCTTTTGCGTTATGCCGATTTGGCTAAAGACGATGAAGCAACATTGGCCCTGCTCGATTCAATTGATGAAGGAATAGTCTTTGCGAACCTCGACGAGGCGCTCGCTGATATTGAAGCGTGCGTGGGTGAAATTGCCGACGTAACTCGCCTATCCTAATCAGGGATGATGGCTCAACTAATCATCCTGCATGAGTTCTTTTCTTGCGCGTCCTGCAAGAACGACAAGAAAGAGCACAGGGATCCCTAATGCGGCTGTTGCGGTAAAGAAATGGGCGTATCCGATTGATTCGACGGCAAGGCCTGAAAACCCAGCTAAGAGCTTAGGTAAGAAAAGCATCACCGAAGAAAAAAGAGCGTACTGCGTTGCCGAATACGCTTTGTTTGTGAGTCCCGAAAGGTAAGCGACAAAAGCGGCGCTCGCTAGTCCCCCTGCGAGATTGTCGGCACTTACTGTAAAGATGAGAAACGTCAAATCGTGGCCAATCCCAGCTAAATGTGAAAACAAGAGATTGGTCGCAGAAGATAAAAGGGCTCCCGCAAAAAGCGTTTTCATTACGCCAATTCGCATCGCGACAACGCCGCCAATAAAGGCGCCAACTAGTGTCATGATGACACCGAAAACTTTACTGACAGCCGCAACCTCTTGCTTCGTAAAGCCCATATCTTGATAGAAAGGGTTGGCCATCACGCCCATAACAACGTCACTGATGCGATATGTTGCAATTAACGCTAAAACAACCAATGCCCACCACCCAAAACGCGAGAAAAAGTCAATAAAGGGCATGCAGGCGGCTTTATAGAGCCACTCGGAAAACGAACGAACGGGTTCCATTGCCACTTTCTGCTCTTCTTTCGGACTTAAAAGCGTCGCAACGAACCCCACGAGCATACTTGCCGACATCACAAGATAAGCGATGCGCCAGCCTCCGATAAGGCTCGCTTCAAATGCTCCAGCGATTGCAAGAGCACCCGCGCCTGACCAAATCATCGCAATGCGGTAACCCGTTTGATAAGCTGCTGCAAAAGCGGCCTGCTCTGTTTCCGTGCCACTTTCAATACGATAGGCATCGATAGCGATATCTTGCGTTGCTCCAAAAAAGGCTGTGGCTGTTGCTAAGAAAACAACACTTGTGACATTCTTTGTTGGATCCGTGAGAGCCAATAGCGCTAAAGAAATCATCAACGCCACTTGCGTGAGACTTAGCCACGCGCGACGCCTTCCTAACGTTTTCGTTAAAAACGGAAGTTTTAATCGATCAACAAGAGGCGCCCAAAGCCACTTCATGCCCCAACAAAGACCGACCCAACTCATAAAGCCGATGGTCTTTAAATCGACGCCCGATTCTCGAAGCCAAAAGCCCAATGTTCCCAAGACAAGTAAAAGGGGGAGCCCTGAAGAAAATCCCAAAAAGAGCATGCGCAACGTCGCTGGCTTCGTGTAAATCGACAAAGCCTTGGTAAATCCAATTTTGGGCGCGCTTTCTTTCATAAAACCTTTGGTCTTTCAAAAACCCAAATCCATTTTCCTTGCTCTAAATCCGTCGGGAGTTCCATCCCGGCAAACGCCTCGCGCCTTAGGGCTTCAACGCGATTTCCAGCAGCAGCAATCATCCGTTTTACCTGATGGTATTTGCCGCTTGTGATTGTCATCGAAATTTCATATTCCGAAAGAATTTCACAGCTCTTTGCTGAGAGCGTTTCGTTTTCATCTCTTAACAATACGCCAGAAAGAAGCTTTTCAATAAGAGCGTCTTTCGCTGGATGCTTTAACTGAACGCGATAACGCTTTTGCACTTTGCGTTTCGGATGCGTTAAACGGTGATTTAGTTGGCCGTCGTCCGTTAGCAACAAGAGACCTGTCGTATCCGCATCAAGCCTGCCGATTGGCTGAAGCCCTCTTTTGCGTAGCGGCGCAGGTAAAAGACTTAAAACGCTCGGATAGTCTCGCGGTTTTATCGAGCATTCGTAACCTGCGGGTTTATTGATCATCACAAGAGCCTTCTCGCAATAGGGCCAGCGAACACCATCGACAGTGAACCACTTACCTTCTGGCTCAACTGAAGTCTCGGGCGACGTAATTAATTTGCCATCAAACATCACTCTTTCTTGAGCAATCAACCCTTGACACTCGTGTCGGGTGCCAAACCCTTGCGTAAAAAGCACTTGCTCAAGATCGATCAAAGCCAATCCCCTTCATACTCAATCGTAAGAGGAGCGTGATCGGAAAATTTTTCTTCGCTATAAATCGATGCCGCTTTTGCTGCCGCTGCTAGTTTTGGCGTTGCAATTTCATAGTCAATGCGCCAACCGACATTTTTCTCGCGAGCCCTTCCGCGTTGGCTCCACCACGTGTATTGTCCTGGCCGCGGATCAATCTTTCGAAACACATCTTCCCAGCCGCGCGTGGTAAAGCAAGTTGTAAGCCACGCTCTCTCTTCGGGCAAGAACCCTGTGTGATTGAGATTACCCTTCCAGTTCGCTAGGTCAATTTCGTTATGGGCAATATTCACGTCGCCACAAATAAGAATGTCTCTCCCGTCTTTGCGTAGCGAATCCATGTGAGTCGCAAAGCAATCAAGAAATCGGTATTTGGCCGCTTGTCGCTCTTCAGAGCTTGTGCCTGACGGAAAATAAACAGAAACCACAGAGAGCTTTTTAAAGTCGACTCTCACATAACGGCCTTCGTCATCAAACTCTTTTTCACCAAAGCCGATTTGCACATTCTCTGGCGTAACGCGCGACCATAAACCTACGCCTGAGTATCCTCGCTTTTGAGCGCAGTGAAACCAAGCCGAGTAGTCTTTGAAGGCCTGACACTCCAAAGGGATGTCTTTAAGTTGCGCCTTTAATTCTTGAACGCACAAAATATCAGCGTCCTCGGCTTCAAACCACGTCCAAAATCCTTTCTTGCTCGCAGAACGGATGCCATTGGCATTAAAGGTCGTCACTCGCAGCATAGTGCGGCTCTCCAAAGTTTTTGAGCCTAGAGAAACGACTTCTAGGCTCTTTTTTAACCTATCCGGCTAATTTCTTACGCAAGATTTCATTGACTTGGCGAGGATTGGCCTTACCTTTTGTCGCTTTCATCGCCTGACCGACAAGAGCATTAAAGGCCTTTTGCTTACCGCTACGGAACTCTTCGACCATTGCCGCGTTCTTTTGCAAGATTTCATCAATGATTGGTTCAATGGCTCCTGCGTCAGAAATCTGCTTTAGTCCCTCTTTTTCAATTAAGGCATCAATTTCTTCGGCCGAGCCCTCCCAGACTAAACTAAAGAGTTTCTTAGCACCCTTGGCGTTAACGGTGCCATCGGATAAGCGCGTCAAAATCTTCGCAAGTACTGGCGCCTTCACAGGGCACGATTTGAAATCCATCGCTTCTGTTGCGTGCACTGCCGCAGCGACTTCGCCCATTACCCAATTGGCGGCAAGTTTCTTATCTTTGAGCGTTGCGCTTGCCTCACAGAAGTAATCGGCGATATCGCGACTCGATGTGAGGACGGCTGCGTCGTATTCGGTAAGACCAAAATCGGTGACAAAGCGCTTTCTCATTTGGTCAGGCAGTTCAGGCATCTCGCTTAAGACCTTAGTCTTCCACTCGGGACTAATGAATAGCGGCAGCAAATCAGGATCTGGGAAATACCGGTAATCCATCGAGTCTTCTTTGCTACGCATTTGGCGCGTTTCGTTTTTATCCGGATCATACAAGCGCGTTGCTTGAACAATCCTTCCGCCGCTTTCAATCACTTCAATTTGACGACGCACTTCGTAGTCAATCGCATCCTGCAAGAACTTAAACGAATTGAGGTTCTTGATTTCGCAACGCGTACCAAATTTTGTTTCTCCCACAGGACGAACAGAAACGTTTGCGTCACAGCGGAAATTTCCTTCCTGCATATTGCCGCGCGAAATTCCAAGCCATACAACAAGCGCATGAAGTGCTTTAGCGTAGCCGACTGCTTCTGCTGAGCTTCTTAATTCAGGCTCTGTGACAATCTCAAGCAGTGGCGTTCCCGCGCGATTTAAATCCATACCAGACTTACCACGCAAGACGCCGTGATTGCTCTTGCCTGCGTCTTCTTCTAAGTGAGCCCTCGTTAAATTAATCGTCTTTAAATAAGGTTCACCGTCTTTGGGTTCGACAGTAAACGTTAGGCGCCCGCCTTTAACGATTGGGTGCTCAAACTGACTAATTTGGTATCCCTTTGGAAGATCGGGATAAAAGTAGTTTTTTCGATCAAAGCGCGTCCTCCGGG
>CAVCTI010000023.1:0-5457 GCA_963604755.1 Duodenibacillus sp.
GCATCTTCCTTACCCGCCAAGACCGCATCGGCGATACCACCGGCGTAAAGGGCAACGGCTTTACCTGAGTCATCATTGCCAGGAATCACGATATCAACACCTTCGGGGTTGTGGTTTGTATCCACAACAGCGATAACGGGAATACCAAGCTTGTTGGCTTCCTTAATAGCATTCTTATGGAAACCCACGTCAACAATAAAGAGCGCATCAGGAAGGCTTGTCATCTCTTTGATGCCACCGATGGACTTGTTGAGCTTTTCAACTTCGCGACCGAAATCAAGAGCTTCCTTCTTGGTCATCTTTTCAACGCCACCGTCGGCAACGACCTGTTCCATTTCCTTTAAGTGCTTGATTGTCTGCTTGACAGTCTTAAAGTTGGTGAGCGTGCCACCGAGCCAGCGCTGATCGACCCAGCAGCAACCTGCCCTCTGAGCCTGTTCAACAATAATCTCGCGACCGCCACGCTTTGTATCGACGAAAAGAATCTTTCCGCCACGAGCGGCTAATTCACGAACGAACTTTTGGGCCTCTTGGAACTTTTCAAGAGTCTTCTCAAGGTTGATGATGTGAATTCTGTTACGAGACCCAAAGATGTACTGCGCCATCTTGGGATTCCAAAAACGTGTCTGGTGACCGAAATGGCAACCGGCCTCCAACATCTCACGCATGCTAACGGACATGTTCTATCTCCAAGGTTAGTGTCCAACGCCGTGGCCTCAGTGACAAATTTTTATTCACCTCGGATTAAGCGCACGGCGCGCGATTTACAACCTAGGTCACAACAACGAAAACCTAGGCAACTAGTCTTCGCCATAATCGGCAAAGGTAGCGCATTATAAGGAGGTCGCCAAACTTTCTGCAATAGAAACGAAGAAAAAATCACTCATTTTCAAAAGAAACCGTGAGTGAACCTATCCCAAGAGAAATGTCTCCTTTCTTTCCCAGTTTGATTGGCTAATTCTTATAAAACCGATTTTAGTCTAGATTTTTTCGCATTTTTTATGGGATCTGCTCGATTAAAAACGTAGTCTCAGAACTTTTAAACCGTAACGACATTAAGAAAAGCGTGATGTACGAAAGCGGGGCCATCGGAAAGACAGCGCTCTCATATGATGCCTATATGGAGATTAAAAAACACCTATTACTCATTGCACGACAAAAGCAGCCAAATCATTAAGCAAAAATCCGCCAAATGTATAGATAGATTTGCGCCAAATCCTATGATAGAATTCAGCCAAATCTATAGTTTTCTCCTGGTTATTGCTTGATTTTAAAGTAAATATATGAGTCACGAATTTCACTATAAAACGCGTATTCTTGACACCTTACTGCAACAAAAACTCAAAGGGATAGGTGCCGTTCTGATTGAAGGCCCCAAACAATGCGGAAAAACGACGACAGCCGAGCAATTTGCTACAACCGTTATCTCTATGGCCAATCCAGCAGAAAAAGAGAATCGCCTCCAATTGGCCCGTATTCAACCCTCTCTTCTTTTGGATGAAAAGCCTCCTTTACTCATTGACGAATGGCAGATTGCCCCTGAACTTTGGGACGCTATTCGTTACGAGGTTGATCGGCGAGGAGAACCGGGACAGTTCATTCTTACTGGATCGGGAAAAAATCTTTCACTCGGGCGCAGGACGCTTTGCGCGCTTACAGATGCGCACGATGAGCCTTTTTGAATCCGAAGATAGCAATGGGCTTGTTAGCTTGACTGAGCTTTTTGAAGGGCATTTCCAAGCAACAAAAAATGTTCTTAGTTACGAAAGAATTGCATTTCTGTGTTGTCGAGGAGGATGGCCTGCAACACTTGGAGAGGCCGACGAGCAAGCTCTCGAACATATTTTTGACTACTACTCAACTATTGTCCGTACCGATGTTTCTCGAGCCTCTAACGCAAGGAGAAATCCAGAAACAACGAAACGGCTTATGCGCTCACTTGCTCGCAACCAGGGAGCAAGCATTTCTATCGCTGGTTTAAGCAAAGATATCAGTAGCAACATGGAAATCGATGTCGCGAGTCCAATTACCCTCGCCGCTTATCTTGAAGATTTACGAAAAATCTTCGTCATCGAAGATTTGCCTGCGTGGAATCCGAACCTTCGCTCAAAAACAGCAATCCGATCCAAAGACACACACTACTTTTCCGACCCATCCTTTTGCGTGGCCTCACTTGGAATCGGCCCCAATGACCTTATGAAAAATCCAGAGACATTCGGTTTTGTTTTTGAGACCATGTGCATCCGTGACTTGCGCGTCTATGCCGATTTCAATAAAGCCACGGTCTATCACTATCGAGATAAAAACGGGCTCGAATGTGACGCTGTCATACACCGTCGAGATGGTCAATATGGACTCATAGAAATTAAGCTCGGTGGTGATATAGCAATTGAGCACGGTGCGCATACGCTAAAAAAACTCGCAGAAAAAATCGATACGACTCGCATGCCAAACCCTGCATTTTTAATGGTACTAACTGCCGTAGGAAGTTATGCCTATCAGCGAGAAGATGGTGTTTATGTTGTCCCTATCGGCTGCTTAAAGCAATAAGAAACCAATAGCAATTGCTTGCCAAGCGCTAATGAAAATAGGCTTTCTTCCCTATTCAAAAAGAGAAAAGAAGGAGTCAAAATAGAAAAGGCTTTTGTTTTATAAAAAGGATTAACCATGAACCCCTCTACAGCCACACCTAAGTTAAGTGCTCTTGCAACCGATAATGGATCTGAAGCCGTCCTCGAAATTCTTTCTTTGACAGCACGTCCGAACATTATTTCGTTTGCGGGCGGCTTGCCGAGCCCAAAGGGCTTTCCTGTTGAAGCCGTACGCAAAGCAGCCGACTGGGTTTTGGAACATGAAGGTGTTCGCGCATTGCAGTACTCGCAGGCCGAAGGTGTTGCCGATTTGCGTGAAGCAATCGCTCAGTTAGAAACCGACAACGGTATTCCAACAAGCGCCGATGAGATTCAGATTGTCACTGGGTCGCAACAGGCATTAGATCTCATCGCCCGCGTCTTTGTGGTCCCTGGCTGCAAATTCTTAGTTGAAAGCCCCACGTATCTAGGCGCGCTTTCAGCCTTTAATATGGCAAAACCCGAGTACGCCGAAATTCCCGTTGACGAATTTGGCATGAACCCCGATACCTTAGGCGACGAATGCCAAGACGTTAACGTTTCTTATGTGATGCCGACATTTGCCAACCCCACGGGTCTCACGATTGATGAAACACGTCGCGAAAAGCTTGCTGAAAAAGCGCGCAAGTATGACTTCTTTCTCATTGAAGACGACCCTTATGGCGAACTCTGGTATGAAAAGAAGCCGCCAGTTTCACTGCGCCTCTTCGCGCCTGAACGCACGTTGCGCTTAGGCACTCTTTCGAAGGTTCTTTCTCCTGGACTTCGTTTAGGCTACATTGTCTGTAGCCCGAAACTTCGCGGCATCTTCGCCGGTCTCAAGTCCTCGATGGATTTACACACATCGACCTTTACGCAGCTTGTCGCCGCACGTGTGATTACAGTAGGCACCCTTAAAACGCACATCCCTGAGGTTCGTAAGATCTATAAGGCGCAGTGCGAAACAATGCTCAAGGCATTGCAAGAATTCATGCCTAACCATCCTGAAATCAGCTGGACACACCCGACGGGCGGTATGTTTATTTGGCTTAACCTACCAAAGACAATCGACTCGACAGTGCTCTTTAGAGAAGCAGTCAATGAAAACGTCGCCTTTGTTCCGAGTATGGCCTTTTACGCGGGTAAACCCGAAAGCAACCACGCACGTCTTTCCTTTGTGACGGTTCCTCCTGAGAAGATTCGCGAAGGCGTGAAAACTCTCGCTAATGTTATTTCCCGTCACCTCTAAAAAGTAATAACACCCACAATAAGGCCGGCCTAAAAACTGGCCTTAATCATCTTCCCGTTCCCAGAAAAGATGAGATTCTCAAAATCTAAGCAGTTCCTCTTAGGCCGCGTTTCCTAGACGTAACTGACACATACGGCAACTTCCCTAGAAACCTTAGCGCGCAATAAAACTGCGTTATTTCGTGGGCGAGAGCGAACTTTTCGCTCGATAAAATCAAAGCGCTTTTCCCCCTATGCCCATAGGGTTTAAGGCAATCGTTTATTTTTTTGGAGTTATTTTTCTATGACAGGGCTTGAAGTAATACTCATTGCCATTGTGGTGTTGGCAATCGGTTATTTCGGATACGCCAAGTGGTTAGAAAAGACCTGGGGAATCGATCTGAAAAGACCGACTCCGGCTGTCGAAAAAAACGACGGCAAGGACTTTTCTCCTGCATCACGTTGGACAGTATTTGCACACCAATTCACATCCATCACTGGAGCGGGTCCCGTGACCGGCCCCATTATTGCAGCCATGTTTGGTTGGTTGCCTGCGTTGTTGTGGATGTTGATTGGCGGCGTATTTTTTGGTGCCGTACAAGACTTTACGGCTCTTTACGCTTCCGTTAAGAACGGCGGAAAATCTATCGGCATGATCATTGAGGACTATGTTGGTCGTACTGGGCGCCGATTGTTCCTGTTGTTCTGCTGGTTCTTCACCCTGCTTGTGATTGCCGCGTTCTGCGATATGGTAGCGGGCACCTTCAATGGTTTTTCTAAAACTGGCGAAGCTTTAATGGCCAATGCAGCCGCAGCCTCGATTTCTCTACTTTACATGTTTGTGGCAGTCTTATTTGGTCTATACATCAAGTACTGTAAACCTGGTGCTGGCACACAGTTTGTCGTCGGCGTCATTCTCATGGTCGCCATGCTCACAGTGGGTATTAATTTCCCCGTGTACGCTGATGCCATTACGTGGCGCTATGTTGTGTTTGCCTACCTTTTTGCGGCTTCTGTGATGCCGATGTGGTTATTGAAAACCCCGCGCGATTATCTTTCGATGTTCCTATTGATTGGCATGATTGCCTGCGGTGTGATTGGTGTTTGCGTGAAGAACCCGACACTGAATATGCCCGCTTACGTCGGCTTTACCGTCAATAACTTAGATCTCTTCCCGATTCTCTTTGTCACAGTCGCCTGCGGCGCTGTTTCTGGGTTCCACTCTCTTGTGAGCTCTGGAACCTCTTCGAAGATGATCTCGAGCGAAGGCGATATGCGTCTTGTTGGTTACGGCTCGATGTGCGTTGAAGTGATCTTAGGTGTGGTTTCTCTGATTGTGGTTTGCGCAGCGGCTACAAACGGTGCGCTTCCCGCAGGCACGCCATTTCAGACCTTCTCGCACTCAGTGGCAAACTTCTTGACGACAATCTTTGGTGTTCCTCAGAATATCGCCGCCTGCATCCTCACGATGTGCGTTTCGGCTTTGGCCTTAACATCCGTGGATGCTGTGGCTCGTATTGGCCGTATGTCGTTGCAAGAGCTCTTTACGCCATCTGCGGGAGAAGAAAAGACCTTTATTCAGAAGATCTTCACGAATACAGTTGTTTCCACCGTTCTCACC
>CAVCTI010000024.1:0-7723 GCA_963604755.1 Duodenibacillus sp.
AGGCACGCACCAATTGCATTAAAGAGACCGAAATGCCATAGCCATACGAAATCGTGGCTTTCTCAATGGGGCGCCAGAGATTTCCGCGGCGCAATTTGCCGCGAATCGCGCCTGGGAAATTCACATTCGGCGCCCTCCCGAAACCTAAAGCATCGTAAGTCGCCCAAAGGTCTTCATTCTTAATTTCAAAAGCAATCTTGCAGGTACCGATGTTCGACGACTTAGAGACGATTTGGCTCACTGTCAGCATCCCGTAGTTATGCGTATCAGAAATTGTTCTGTCACCAATTGTCAGAAAGCCTGGACCTGTTTCAACGAGTGTATCTGGGCGAACAATGCCAAGATCTAAGGCCTTTGCAATCGCAAAAGGCTTCATCGTGCTACCAGGTTCAAACATATCGGTTAAGACGCGATTGCGCACGTTTTCAATACGAAGGTCTTTACGTTGATTGGGATCGTAAGAAGGCCAGTTGTTCATCGCAAGGACTTCTCCTGTGTGAACATCGGCAACAACGACGGCTCCTGCTTTTGCATGCGTCACTTCAACGGCTTGCCTTAGTGCTTTATAGGCGATGTATTGCAAACGTGAGTCAATCGAAAGCACGACATCACGCCCACGCGTGGCTTCTTTTAACCAAGCGTCATCAATACGCTGACCTAAGCGATCGCGAATGATGTAGCGCATACCTTTTTCGCCGCAAAGAATTGTGTCGCTCGCAAGCTCCACTCCTTCTCGGCCGTGATTATCTGTATCGGTGTAGCCGACAACGTGTGCAGAAACTTCTCCATCAGGGTAGTTACGTTTGGCTTCTTCTTCGTCATAGATTCCTGGGATGCGAAGATCGCTTACCATTTGCGCGGTATCTAAATCAATCTTTCGCGCAAGATATACGAAAGTACGATTTTTCTTTTCGCCTAATTTACTTAAGAGTTCAGTAACAGGCATCTCCAACAAATGCGCCAACTCTTTTAATTGCTCAGGTTTAGCTTGACGCACCTCCGAGGGGATAGCCCAAATGCTCTTTGCTGGAATCGAACTTGCAAGCACAATCCCGTTTCTGTCAAGAATACGGCCGCGTTGCGCAGGAACAGAAATCGTCCGAGCGTAACGCTCTTCGCCTTTCTTTTGTAAGAACTCGGTTTGAATGCCACACTGTAAATACGCGGACCGAACGAGCAATACCGCAAAGGCCACGACCATCAAACCAAAAGCCAAACGGCTGCGGTTGGTCGGAATTTGCGTCCCAAGCATCGCCTCTTCGCCTTGCTGCTCATTGCGTCTCGGGGCACTATCGGCATGCAAGATTTCTAAACCCTTAGCGTAAAAGCGATGTGTGATACGTCTTAAGAATTGCTTCATTTGCGCACCTCAAGACGAATACGACCAAACTGAGAGGCCGGAACCTGAATCATCACGGTGTTTCTCACATCCGCATTCACATATCCCAATTCCGTTGCGCGGCTAACAACGTAGCGCGGCAACGCAGCTCGCGACAGATCAAGCGTTAGCTGGCTTGACTCATCCAAAAGCGCGTGTCGCACGCGTTCAGCACGCTCTTTTTCTGCTGTGAGCAGGCGAACTTTGTACTGCGTTTGCACCAAATAAAAGGAACTGACAAAAAGCACGAGGGCACTTAAAAGTGTCACCAAAGAGAGCACGCGATCTGAAAACCGAGAGAGGTCAAATTTCATAGCCCCTCCTCGCTCCAAGGTTCATCGGTTCGCGTTGCAGCACGCAAAACCGCGCTACGAGATCTTGGGTTTTCGCCAATTTCTTTTTCGTCAGGCAAGACTCTTTCGCACTCGAGCCAAAAGGGTTTTGGCATCTCGCTTTCTTTTAAAACTAAGCGAGAATCAATGAGTGTTTCGCGGTGGGCGCCTTTGGCGAAAAAGCGTTTTACCGCGCGATCTTCAAGCGAGTGAAACGAAATAACCACAAGGCGACCTTTCGGATTAAGAAGGTCTCCTGCGGCACAAAGCGCCTTCTTTAATTCGCCTAATTCGTCGTTTACGGCAATACGTAGCGCCTGAAAAGTTCGCGTTGCGGGGTGTTGACCTGCGTCCTTATGGCTTCTCGGGACCGTTCTCTCAATAAGACTTGCTAAGTGTGAGGTCGTTTCAATGGGATTGACTTTTTCCTCTCGCACAATGGCCCTAGCAATGGCTTTTGCATAGCGCTCTTCACCGTACTCGCGAATCACATTTTCAATTGCTTCTTCGCTTTTTTCTTGAAGCCAGGCAGCTGCCGTTAAGCCACTATCTTGATCCATGCGCATGTCCAAGGGGCCATCGAAGCGAAACGAGAAGCCTCGCGTTGGGTCATCGATTTGTGGGCTACTTACGCCAATGTCCATCAAGATACCATCGACGTGATTGATGCCGCGCTCAGATAATGCTTCTTTCATCGAGGAAAATGGCGCCTTTATCATCGTAAAGCGAGAATCTTCGATTGCCTTTGAGGCCTGAAGAGCCTCTTCGTCGCGATCAAAAGAAAAAAGACGCCCTCGTTTGGAGAGCTGACTCAAAATGATGCGCGTGTGCCCTCCGCGCCCGAATGTGGCATCAACGTAAATGCCATCAGGATTGCGCACGAGATAGGCGTCGGCTGCACAAGGCATAACAGGCCGATGCTTTAAGGGGCTTGGCATATCGCACGACACTGTCATTGGTGGCCCCTTTAGAACTTGAAGTTTTCGGCTGCTTCACCGAACCCATCTTTGATACTGGCCTTTTCTATCTCAAGAAGTCGCTTGGCATCCCAGATTTCTAAGTGGTCTCCAAGACCCACAAGAGAAACATCGCGCTTTAAGCCACAAAGCGTTCGAAGTTCAACAGGAATTAAAAGGCGTCCCACAGAGTCAAGCTCTAAATCCACGGCACTTCCGAGAACAATACGTTGGAAGTTACGAGCCGAATAAGGCAACGCGGCAAGAGCAGCGCGTTTTTCTTCCCAAAGCGCTCTCGGGTATAAGAGTACGCAGCCATCAGGGTGACGCGTTAGTGTGACAAGCACGTCTTTAAACGCCTCACGATGGCGCACAGGGATACCAATACGACCCCTTGCATCCAATGTTAGTAGCGACGTTCCCTGAAACACGACGACTTCCTCGGTAAGGAAAAAATGAGACAAAAAGCCGTGGGAAAAAACCACTTTTTCCCACTTTTCTACCGAACTTTACCACAATCGCCTGCGGCAAGGTCAATAAATAAAATTATTTAAATATATCAAAGGGAAATAACCGAGTCTCTTGCGGGGAAAAGGCCGTGAATTTCTGAGCCTAAAAAACGAGTTCGCCTAAGGGAACGCCCATCAATTTGGTTCGAACCTCAACATAGGCCGGATAGACCGCTTCAACATCCTTCCAAAATGCCGCTGAATGATCCATATGCGCTAAGTGCGTGAGTTCATGAACAACAACGTAATCGATTACGTCGTCTGTGAAGAAAATAAGCCGCCAAGAAAGCCTCACAACGCGCTTGGCTGAGCAACTGCCCCAGCGTCCGTGGGCATTTGTTAGGTGCCAAGAAGAAGGCGTAAGTCCCGTTTTTTCTGAATAAAACTTCAAGCGCTCGCCAATTAACTCTTCAGCTTTCGCATAAAGCCAAGCTCTTACAGTTTCACGGATGCGTGTGGTATCCGCACCTTGTGGAAGCGCCACAGCAAGCGTTTTCTCATCGGAGAGTAATTCTGTTTTGGCGTGCCCTAAAGAGATTTCAACGCGAGATCCTCGATAAGGAATGAGCCCCTTTTCCTCAAAACGCATGGAACTGATTCCCTCTTCTTTGCGCCAGGCGTCACGCTCGGCCATCTTCTTTTCAATCCACGCGCGTTTTTCTTCAATCGCCTCTTCAATGGCACGAATGCTCACCCATTTGGGAGCGGTCACCTCTAAACCATTGACACCAATTCGTAGGTGGATTGAACGGGCACGAACCCGCTTTAAGGTATAGGGAATTTCTCGGGTAAGAACGGGGTGAAAATCCGATTCGCGCGAGTTGGAATCCGCTTTGATTGGGTTTGTGATGGGCGAAACGGGCTTACTTAAAGGCGTCTCATCCTCACCAAATAAAGAAAACTGGAAAGGATCTGTCATAGCGTCTTCCTTTTTCTCAAGACTTCCGCTAAATCACAAAGCGTCATCGATTTCTGACTCACTTTTAACAAGGCACGCAAAAGTTCCTTACCGAAAACAACGCGAATTCCATTGTGTCCTAAGAGAGCGAGCATCGCACACGCTGCCGTACAAATATTTGCCTTTGTAAAGAGATTAGCTTCAATAATCGCAACGTAGTACATCGCGGCAAGAACATATGGATCTTGAACGTTTTTGTCCGTTGCATAGCGAATGACTCGCCCGATTAACGCTTTAACTCGTAATGCATCAAAATCGTCTTGAGCGTCTCCAAAGCGACGCACAGCGGCTTCATGACAAGCGACCACGTCTTTTCCCGTCAAATAGTTCATTTGTCTTTTAGCCCGTCAAAAAACTCATCGAACTCATCGAATATGCCATCAAATTCTTTTTGAAGCGCTGCTTTCTTTAGCGCTTCGTATTGCTCCTTAGGGACGATGTAACAAATCGTTCTCCCGTGAACGGTCACCTCTGTCGTCTTCGCATCACGCGCCAATGTCGAAAAGTTCTTTCTTGCTTCCGATAGGCTAATAGGCTCACTCATGGCCAGTCCTCATACGCAACAAACTATGTCGGAATTGTACAAAATTTTGAACATAATTTTGTACAAATTCTAAGAAGGGAAACAGAATCGCAGCCTTAAACAGCTCGAGAAAGAAAAGCCAAACAAGAGGATTAGTGCTGATAGAAACAAGGATTGCCGATTTTCCGAACTTCGGCTTCAATCCATTCGCTCGCTTGACGGTTAACTTCAGCGAAATCTTTGCCCTCTGTTGGAATCGCAGGTCCAATTGAAATAATGATTTTTCCTGGAATCTTTCCAAAAGAGTTCTTAGGCCAAAATTCCCCTGAATTCACAGCAACGGGAAGAACAAGCGCTTTTTCCCGCACTGCAAAACGTGCGCCGCCAGTCTTATAAACGGACTTTGCTCCAGGAGCCGTTCTTGTTCCTTCGGGGAAAATTCCGACCCACCAGCCGCGATCAAGTAGCTTATGGCCTCCGACAAGAATCTGCTCGAAAGACTTTTTGCCGTTTTTGCGATCAATTGGAATCATTTCCATGGACTTCACAGCCCATCCAAAAAACGGAATCCAGTGCAGAGACTTCTTATAGACGTAAGCCACACGCTCTGGCATCCACGCAGGAAGAAAGAACGTTTCCCACGCCGATTGGTGTTTGCAGAAAATGACAACGCGAGAGTTCGAGGGCGGAAGATTTTCTTTTCCGCGGACTTCAAAATCCAATCCGCAGATAGTCCGCCCTGAGCCTAAGGCAAAGCGCAGCCAAGGACGTCCGAACCAGTCAAAACGCCTTCTAGCATCGACAAAAGGCCAAGCGATAACGCAGCCCATGCTAGCGGGAATAGCCGCAAACAAAAGCACACCGTAATAAAGGAGTGCACGCAAATATCGCATGGCCAACAGTCCCTCTAGCTCGCTAGAAGCGAAAGCTCTGCAACGCTATTCATCAAAGCACCTAAGCGCTTTAAAAGCGCCTGACGATTTGCACGAACCGCCGCATCTTCCGCGTTAACCATCACGTCAGCAAAGAAAGCATCTACCGGTGCCTTCAAGGGCGTTAACGAAGCAAGCATCCCCTCGTAACCGCCACTTTCGTAAAGGAGCTTCGCAACAGGTTCATGCTCGCGAAGCGCTTTGTAAAGCTCTTTTTCCGCAGGTTCAACAAGAAGTTTCTCGTCAATCGTATCGGCAATTGCGCCTTCGACTTTGCGTAAGATGTTGCAGATACGCTTATTGGCATCCGATAAACTCGCTGCCTCAGGAAGCATCGTAAATTTCTTCACCGCTTCAATGCGACGCACGAAGTCTGCAGGCTTTAAGACGTGTTTAGCTAAAACCGCTTCAACCTCTTGGGCCGTGAAGTGCTCTTCACGCATCATGACGCGCAAGCGATCTAAGAAGAACGTAATAAGGGCTTCAGAAGCATCCTTCACACCCGCAACTTCAGTTTCGATGGCAAAGGCCATTGAGGCAAGCTCGTCCAACCCTAGCTCGAGCTTACCTTCAATAATCATGCGAAGGACACCCAAGGCATGGCGACGCAAGGCAAAGGGATCCTTGTCTCCTGTTGGCATCTGTCCGATACCAAACATGCCGCTTAAGGTTTCCATCTTATCGGCGAGTGCCACAGCGGTTGACACGGGGGTGCTTTGGAGAGCGTCTCCTGCAAAGCGCGGCGCATAGTGCTCACGAATCGCTAAGGCAACTTCTGGCTCTTCCTTATCGTTTTTCGCGTAGTACTCACCCATAATGCCTTGAAGTTCTGGGAATTCGCCAACCATCAACGTGCGAAGGTCAGTTTTGGCTAACATCGCCGCGCGTTCGGCTTTTTCTTTATCGGCGCCAATCTTGACGGCAATCTTTCCAGCTAAAGCCTTTACGCGATGCATACGCTCAAACTGCGTACCCAACTTATTGTGATAGACAACGTACTTTAAGCCCTCAACGCGACTTTCAAGCGTAGTCTTGCAGTCTTCGCGATAGAAGAACTCTGCATCAGCCAAACGGGCACGCACAACGCGAGCGTTCCCAGCGCGAATAGCGTCACCACCGTCTTTGGCTTCTAAGTGAGAAACTAGGCAGAAAAGATTCATCAGTTTCCCAGCAGCATTACGCATCGGGAAATACTTCTGATTGGTCTGCATCGTAAGGATCAAACACTCCTCAGGAACATCGAGGAACTTTTCTTCAAAGCTTGATGTATAAACAACGGGCCACTCTGTTAAGGAGTTTGTTTCGTCGATTAAGGCTTCAGGGGCGATAAGAGTTCCCTTGGCTTTCTCAGCTTCAGCCTTTAAGCACTCGACGAGAAGCTCGCGACGCCTTGCGTAGTTGGCGACGACTTTTCCTTCTTTATAAAGGACGTCTTCGTAGGCATCGGCCTCAGGAATTGTAATGAGCCCCTTGGTGTGGAAACGGTGGCCAGAGGTCACGCGATCGGCTTTTAATCCGAAAAGCGTGAGGTCTAAAACTTCTTTTCCGTAAAGAGCTGTGAAGTGACGCACGGGGCGCACAAACTGCACTGTTGTCACACCATCGGCCAATTGGTAATTCATCACCTTCGGGATTGGAAGTGCCTTCACGGTCTCTTCAAGGATTTCTTGCAATCCCTTATGAAGGTCTTCACCCGCACGCACGCCTTCATAAACAAGATAGATGTTCTTTCCGTCGTTAACGTGCTTGAGTTCAGAAACAGGCGCTGTTAGACCTAAAGCGGCCATCTTCTTCGTTAAAACGGGAGTTGCAACTCCGGCCTCATTTAAACCAATCTTTACCGGAACCAACTTCTGGCTAAAGGGTTCATCAGGCGACTTCGCTAAAACGTCTGTAACGAGAACGGCCATACGGCGCGGCGACCCAAAGGGGCGCATCTCAGAGGCGTTTCCTAAAAAGTGTTTGGCACGCAAGCGGTCGTTGATGCCATTGGCGAAAGCCTCAGAAAGCTTCTTTAGTGCTTTTGGCGGCAACTCTTCAGTTTGAAACTCAACAAGTAAACTCGTCATAATCTTTTTCCCTCACCCCATTATTCGGCATGTAGCATCGGGAAGCCCAGACGCTCACGAGATTCG
>CAVCTI010000025.1:0-2632 GCA_963604755.1 Duodenibacillus sp.
CTCAACCCCGCGCTGGCAAAGGGCTAGACCAATTTCATGCTGTCAAACTCAGGAAAATCCTCTCCGCAGCAAAAGAGAAAAGGCTATTTACATTGATGCCTTTTCGCCTTTGTTTTTCTCTTTTTGGATTGTACGGTACTCCCCGAGAGAAACTGAGGTTTTACGGGAGGTTTCTCAAGAAAATTCAGAGCAAAACTCAATAATACGTTCTTGGGTACGCTAGAGAGTCCACAACCTCAAGCCAAGCGGCAAGGGCACGGTTGTCTTTGGCGTATTGACGAAGTTCATCAACCTTAACGAAGGCTTCATTTCCTCCACTTAGCGTTACAGGATTTAAGCGCCCCTGAACCGAGAAAACCTCTCGCACTTGATTGATTTCTGCGTAACGAATGCCTCGCTTTTGCACAAGGCGGCATTTCACTTCGCCAGCTGCAATATCGTCATCGATTTCAACAGAGGTTTCGTCACGACGGCTTCTTAACCAAAGCCATAAAAAGGGCCAGAGGGCAAACGCGATCCAAAAAGGAGCCGTCATCGTCCACGTAAGCCACCCCGTTCCCCCTTGGGTGTCTTCAAAAACAAAGATGCCTCCCATCACAGCCCAAGCGCACCAAGCTAGCCACATCGTGCGCGACTTCTCGCGATTAAATTTTTGTTTGCGTCGCTTCATTCCTCCCGAGTTTGACAGTTACTTTTTGAACAAACCCAGTCGGCACTAAGCTTAGCGGCCGATTTCTCTCGTCGGATATATGTTATAAAAATTTGAGTTTCAGTGCGTGCTTCACCTGTGCTGCCGTGGCTCTGCTTGGGAGTTTCTTAAGGCCGACGGCTTCTGCGATGGCTTCGAAGTCCCCTTCTGTGTTGCTCTTGCAGTAGTAAGTTTCTTTTTCTCCAAGGATTTGCTCTTGAAGTTTCGCCTCAGAGAGCGCCTCAATAATTCGCTCGGCAGATAGATGCAGCCCTGCGTTTTCAAGCTCCTTTTCTAGTAACCGATGCATCACTAAGGCCATAAAACATACAAGGAAGTGGCCGCGGATTCGCCGCTCTTTCCAATGGAAGCACGGACGAGCTTCAAGGAGCGATTTCGAGATGCGGAAGGATTCTTCTATCTGCCAGAGGCTGTGATAGGTAGACATCACCTTCTCAGGCGTCATCGTGCTATCTGAGTAGACAATCCCGTAGTAACCATCAAACGCCGCAGCTTTCTTAATGCGCTCTTGATCTAACTCGATGGCAAGCTTATTGGCATCAACCTTGAGATAGCTTTTTCCCCCACGCTTTAAATCACTCTTAAATAGCGCAGGGTTCTCTGTGTATCTCTGAGCTTTATCAATGAGCCTTTGCCTATCGGCCTCATCTTTTCTTGCACGCTTTGCTGAGTAATTAATCAGCAATTTTGATGTGAGCTCCCCTGGTTTAACTTCCCCTGTCTTTTTATCTGTGACAGGGATCTTTCGGGTTTCTTCTGTGATTTTGTAGCGCTGTATGCCTAGTTTGGCTATGGCCTCTGAGGTCACCTGCGTCCAGCCGTTTTTATCGAGAACTTGGTCTTGAATCTCCTTGTTTGCACTACGGAGCCGGTAGGCAATGACATAGTCCATGCCAAGTTCTTTAATCTTGCTTAAATTCTCACTGCTGTTGAGCCCGCGATCGGCCGTCACTATGATTTTGTCAATCTTGTAGCGCGCCTTTAGCTTCTTTAATAGAGGAACCATCGTTCCAAATTCAGATGTATTGCCACTGTAGAGTTCGTAATCGATAGGGATTCCCTTGTCATCGATAAGGAGTCCCATAACAACTTGAACCTGATTGAACTTGCAGTCTTTGGAGTAGCCAAAATTTCGAAGTTCGTCGGCGTTTTGACTTTCAAAGTAGTAGGTCGTTACGTCATAGAGAACAACGGAGACCTTTCGATCGTAGAGCGTCTTAATCTGGTTGTTAAGATAGGTTGTCAGGGCGTCTTTATTTTTATCAAGGCAGTCTAGGGCTCTGTATAAATGCTGAAGTTCTAGGTTCTCTGCGTTAAAAAGAAACTGATTGCGCTTTGACCATTGCGCAAGTTTCGAGTCGGGCATCAGGCTTCGCGCCATTGTCATGTAAAAGATTGCGCCCGGTAAATCGAAGACGATATCCGTCGCGTTTTGGATGTCTCTGAGTTTTCGTTGCAGATTGAGCTTCTTCCAAACCTGACGATAAACACAAGAACCGAGAACAACGGTGCGGTTATCTGCGTAAAGACTTGAGGCACCTTTCTCGGCTAAAGACTCATTGAGGCGGGAAAGAAGTTTCTTCTCTTTCTCTTTAGCGTCTTTTTCTTTTATGGAATCGACCTTAGCGCGAAGCTTCTCGAGGATATTTTCGTTCTTCGTGCTCTTAATCAGCTCATCAAGACGACCGTAGTTCTTAACTGTGCGACTTGAATACTTTCGTTTCTCGGGGTCCCAGTAAGACTCTCGAATGGAGATGTACTTAACGCCGGCTTTTTCCTGTGTGATTAGGTGGACGCTCATGCCAGTATCCTCAAGGCTGAAATTATTATAACATAATTATAACATATATCAGACAAAAGAAAAAGGCCTCAACCCCGCGCTGGCAAAGGGCTAGACCAATTTCATGCTGTCAAACTCAGGAA
>CAVCTI010000026.1:0-4122 GCA_963604755.1 Duodenibacillus sp.
GTTGTATGCTTTCTTCCACGCTTTGGAAAGCTTAGAAGTTAGCGTTTACGGGTTAAGCGATATGGGTGAATTTGAGCAAACAAAAAGAAAAATCCGTGAATTCACGGAAGAGCGCAATTGGGATAAATTTCATAACCCCAAAGATCTCGCTATTGCCTTAAGTATTGAAGCCAACGAGCTCTTGGAAGTCTTTTTGTGGAAGGACGCCACAGAGGCCAAAAGAGAAAAGGTTGAAGAAGAACTCGCTGACGTCTTTAACTATGCATTCTTGCTTGCCGATAAGTATGGCTTTGATGTTTCAGAAATCATCCAAAAGAAAATAAAATCCAATGCCCTTAAATACCCAGCCGACAAAGCTTGGGGCACGGCAAAGAAATACACAGAACTTAAGTGAGTGGCGATGGCAGGCGAATTAATTCGGGTCGAAGAGTTCGGTTTCAATAAGATGACCCCTATTAAAGCAAGAGCAGAGGAAAAGTGCTCTGATTGGCCTGTTGTCTATCTCATTCACGGAAACCTGAATAAAAAACATTGCCCGCTTTATATCGGAGAGACGAGTAACTTCATTGGTCGCGTTAAGCAGCACCTCGATGACCCCGAAAAGAGAAAGCTCTACTCTGTCATCAAAGTTGTTATCAACGACCGCTTCAACAAATCTGCCATCCTTGATGTGGAGCAGACGCTTATCCGCCTATTTAAGTGCGACTCGCACTTTGACGTTAAAAACAAGAATCTTGGGCAAAGCGCCCATCACGATTACTTTCAAAGATTCTCTTACGTCGAGGAGATGGAGGCTCTTTGGGATCGACTTAATTTAAGCCGTCAGTCCTATTTAGAAATCACTTCAAGCGATAAATACAAGTTCTCTCCATACACAGCTCTCACTGTCGAACAGCGCGATGTGTGTTTTAAGGCAATCGAAAGTACGCTTGAAGCGTTAAAGAATCAAGAAGATCGCGTTCAGTTAATTTCTGGAGCTGCAGGCACATGAAAAACAATTGTTGCAACGAAGATTCTTTCGTTACTACTTGAAGCGAACGCCGACTCAATGAATCTTGCCATCGATGAGTTAAGCCCTGATACGGACGAGGGTTATTGCCTCGCGATTCAGAGAAGGCTTCTTGAATTTGTCCATACGAGAAAAGAACCCCTTCGCATCGGTTACGTTGTGGCGATGACCTCACTACGTAAGACACTTCAAGAAGTGTTTAAGGCAACACTCAAAGAAGAGCTCAAGCAAGCAGGGCTTACCGCAACGCAAATTGTTATCGGCCCAACAGATCTAGCAAAAGCCGAAGAGCCATATGATCTTTTAATTGTTGATGAAGCGCACCGATTGCCACGCTATAGAAACATCAGTTGGCGAGGGGAATATAAAAAGAGTTCGGAACGCCTCGGTTTAGATCCTAAAACAGCATCGACACTTGATTGGATTATTAAGCAGAGCCGCTCTCAGATTCTCTTTTATGATGCCGCGCAAACAGTGCGACCTGCAGACGTTCCTGACGAGGATTTTCAAAAGAGAATTGCCCCCTTCATTAGTCCTGACTTCCCGCCTTTAACGCTAACCACGCAGATGCGCTGTGAGGGCGGAACAAGTTTTGTTGAGTACATCAAGCAAATCTTTGAGGGGACGGCGAAGAAAAAGGATTTCGGGAAATATAAATTTTGTCTGTACGAGCACTTCACGCCGATGTATGAGGAAATCCAAAGCTTAGGCTCAGATCCAGAAGGTAAAGGGTATTCTCGCGTTGTCGCAGGATTCGCATGGGAGTGGAAAGGTAAGAATAAACCGACAGTTTGTGATATCACGATTGAGGGTAAGAAGTATCAATGGAATACAACGCAAGCCGGATGGATTACAAGCGCTAATGCTGTGCGTGAGATAGGCTGCATTCACACAACGCAAGGTTTTGATTTAGCCTACGTTGGTGTCATCATCGGTCCTGACCTACGATATGACAAAGCCAACAAGCGTATCGTCGTCGACAGAGACCGTGTTTACGATAAGAATATGAAAAACGGGATTGCGAAAGACGAAGCAGGAGACGAAGAGCTTCGAAACTTTGTTCTTAATAGCTACAAAGTCATGCTTACCCGTGGCGTGCGCGGATGCTTCGTTTATGTGGTCGACGATAATCTTCGCGAGTATTTAAAAGAGTTCATTCCTGTTGTTGAGTGAGAAATAGAGATGTCGCCAGTTGGATTACCGTTAGCAAAAGGGTTAGACGTAGCGCCGATTAACGGGCTTTTTAATAACGTCACCACGAGCTACAAGTTCTATTGGTTTCTCTCGATTCTCGACGAGGTTGCTGAAGGCAAAACAACCATCTCTATGGAAACTCTTACCGAGAGAATGGCCTCTTGGGCCTGGTATCCAGTATTAGTGTGCCGACTTTCTTTAGGCGCGAGTGATTCAATACGCTCTGTTTTGCATGAGTTGCAGAGCCTTTATAGCCGTGATGCTCCAACGCATACGGAGATTCACGCCATCGCGCAAACATCAAAGAGATTCAAAAAGAGCTTACGAGACTTAAGACATTATGTCCCGTATCGCTTGCTTTCTGCGTGGAAGCTTTCTAGTAGTGACGTAGAAGCCCGAGCGCAATCTCAGAAGCTATTGAATAATTGCCTTTATTCCATTGGCACTGACTCAATTGAAATGAATCCTAATTGGGTTTCATACCTTAAAAAGCACTTAGGGATTCTGCGAGACTTCACGTTCTGGCACTTGTGCCAATACCTTCAAAGTAGAAATCCCAATGTTCCCAATATCGCGGGAAAGATTCTCTGCCCGACTCAGCGTATGTCACTTGCAAGCCAAACAAAGTTCTGGAACGAGATTCTTGAAAATCACCCGATGCACTGCATTTATTCGGGAGCAACATTGGGCCCTAGCGACTATCAACTCGATCATTTCATCCCGTGGAGTTTTGTTTCGCACAATCAATTGTGGAACCTCATTCCTGCCGCAAGTGCTGTGAATGCCTCAAAAAGCAATCACTTGCCAGATTTGGATTACTACATTGGTGGTTTTGCCTCTTTCCAACTAAAGGCCTTGAGGTTTTATATCGAGGAACATACGGCAAATCAAGCTTCGAGAGCGCTTGAAGATTACTGTGCAGTTCACCTAACGACCCAAGACATTATGACAATGCCTGAAGCCACTTTTCGTGAGCAATTGCGTAAGAGCTTTTCACCAATGATTGAGATTGCTTCGAACATGGGATTCGATGCGAATTGGAGATACAAGTGATGCAAGGCTGTGTTTTCTGCGAAAAGATTCTCAAAGGAAAAGTCCTTTTTGAAGACATCTTTTGGGCTGCGCTTGAAGATGGGTTTCCTGTCTCCAAAGGCCACACGTTAATCGTTCCCAAGCGGCACGTTGCAAGTTTCTTTGACTTAACAAAAGAAGAATTTGCAACGTTGCAGGAAATGATTTGCCGCGCCAAAGAGCGCCTTGATAGCCTACATAAGCCCGACGGCTACAATATTGGCATCAATGTGGGTGAAACTGCTGGTCAATCTGTTTTTCACGTTCACGTGCACGTTATCCCACGCTATAAGGGCGATGTCGCCAATCCTCGTGGCGGCGTTCGAGGTGTAATCCCAAGTAAACAGAACTACTGACTTACACGAATCGCTTAAAGATAAGCGACGTATTGACGCCTCCGAATGCGAAGTTATTCGTCATCACACAATCGGTTTGTAGAGCTATTCCCGAGCCTTGAATGTGCTTTAGTTCTCCGCAGGCTGGATCAGGATTCGTAAGATTAATCGTTGGGGCAAACCACCCTTCATTCATCATTTCAATACTAAACCACGCTTCTAATGCCCCGCAGGCACCAAGTGTGTGTCCGAGATAACTCTTTAATGAAGAAATTGGTGTCTCGCTTCCAAAGATTGTTGCAGTCGCTGTGCCTTCAGCGGCGTCTCCGCGTTTCGTACCCGTGCCGTGCGCATTGATGTAACCAACGTCGCTCGGGGAGAGATTCGCAATCGCTAAGGCTTCCTTAATGCAAGTGCCGATTGTCTCTGCGTTCGGTTGCGTAATGTGGGTGGCATCGCAGTTTGTCGCAAAGCCTACGAGCTCAGCGTAAATCTTGGCGCCTCGTGCTTTGG